>NZ_DDKA01000009.1:60393-254597 GCF_002339225.1 Sphingobacterium sp. UBA2610 | reverse complement strand
AATTTATTTAGGACACATATGATAATTAGTTTATTATTTGCAATTTTATTGCAGTTGAAAGAAAAAGAATTACCGTTAAACCTTTAATATTCGTTTTGTGAACCCTAACAGATTTTCGAGGTTAGGACGTTCACTTGGTGTGAAATTTGGTTGTAAAGAGCTGTCTTGAATGCGGGGGATATATTTCTTTGATGATGGATAAAAAGTTAGTTTTGTGGTCTGAAATAATCAGTGTGAAATAAGTGATATGGACAAAATTGTTATTTGCTCGGGGGTGATGCTTGCCCCGGAAGGAGATTTGCTGATGGTTCGTAAAAAAGGTTCTAGCTATTTTCAGCTGCCCGGCGGGAAGGTAGCTCCGGAAGAAAGCCGTGAGGAGACCTTAATTCGCGAACTCAAGGAGGAGCTTCAGTATGACGTGGGCGGGATGGAAATACGGTTTATCGGAAGCCACAGTACGCAAGCCGTAAATGAGCTTAATACGGTTGTCGTGGGCTATATCTATTTAATTAAACTGGCAGAGCGTCATGCATTTGAGGCTTACGAAGAGCTGGACGAAGTGCTGTGGATCAGTAAAGCTAATTGGCAGAACTACCGATGGGCTCATTTGGCATCCGAGTTTGTTCTTCCGAAATGGCTTTCGGGTGATTTTGATCAGTAAATCGTATTGAGTAAACAAATTAAACCTTTGTTTGTTAGAGTTTTATAAAAACTAAAAATAAACGAAGATTATGGAAAATCAGCTTTTAAAAGGGGCGAAGGACTTTTTTGACGAAGAAGCGGTCGCTCAGATAGGGCAAGTTTTAAACCAGGATAAAGAGGGGGTGAAGCAGGGGTTGAATGCAACAATTCCCGCCTTGTTTTTAGGTTTAAGCCAACATTCCGATTCCGGTGGAATTTCGGCAATACTTGAAAAGGCCAAGCAGCATTTCGCGGATTTTGATCTCAAAGGACTTCTCGGCGGTGTGACAAACGCGGATGAGTCTGCAGGGGATCGTGCGGTGGAAGGTGAGAATTCGGCTGGGCTACTGGGATCAATATTTGGTGGTGGCCTGGATACCGTTTTGAGTACTGTTGCCGGTTATTTGGGCTATGATGGTAGTTCCATTGGGAAATTAATGAATTTTTCTCTGTCAGCGATATTCTCCAGTTTAACAAATAAGGGACAAAATTGGGATTTTGAACGTATCGGTCATGTTTTGCAGGAAAATAAAACAGCTTTTGCTGCTGCTGTGCCAGCGGGTTTAGGTTTAGGTGCCTTTGGAAAGCTTTTCGATGGGGCGCATTTTTCTCCACCTGTGGAGTCGGTGACTGAACCTGCAGTTCCTGTTGATGTTGTCAAGGAGGTCGATAGTCATAAGTCAAGCTCCATTAATCCGGCAAATGAGTTGGAAGCACATAAAGAGCCTTTGTCATTGCCGAGAACAGGAGAGTCGCGGGCAGCGATAGCTGAAAACAGTTCCAGAAGCGGGTCCGGTGGCGGTTGGTGGAAGATTTTAATCGCTTTGGTTATATTGGCTCTACTCTGGTTTTTATTTGGAAAAGGCTGCAGCGGCAGTAAGCAAGACGGTGCTACCGACACCAGTGTGAACAGTGCAATGGTGGATTCAAGTACCATGAAAACAGGTTCCAGTTTAGTGGAGCGCGAGCAGACGGAGGTCATCTTGCCAGATGGTGTCAAACTTGCTGCATTTAAAGGCGGGATAGAAGATCAGTTGGTCCAATTTCTAAAATCCGATTATAAGTCGATCGGTGAGGATTCCCTGAAAAATACCTGGTTTGATTTCGATAACCTGAATTCCAAAACAGGTACAGCCGAGGTGTTGCCTGAAAGCCAGGTGCAACTGCGTAATCTTGCGGCGATATTAAAGGCTTTTCCTGCAGCCAATATTAAGATCGGTGGTTATACCGACAAAACAGGTAATGAGGATTTTAATAAAAAGTTATCGCTTGAGCGCGCAACAGCTGTAAAGGATTACCTGGGTAAAGAGCAGCTTTCCAAACAGGTAATCGGTGCAGAGGGGTACGGTTCACAGTTTGCCAAGTATAAGGCAGATGCGCCCGAATCCGATCGTATTATGGATCGGCATGTTTCGATAAGTGTACGGTAAGTGTTTTTTGCTGAACAATAGCCTTGAACGATCCGATCGACAAGACTAAGTTTGAATTCCAAACTATGTTTTTTCTCATAAAAATGCCCCCAGAAAGTGTCTCGCTTTTGGGGGCATTGCAGTGTAACCTGCCCTTTTCTTTGGTGTAATGGAATGCTCTTTAGAAACTGTATACACAGGCCAATAGAAATTGTCCAGCAGATTTAGTTGGGCTTAAGTCGTTCTTGATGAATCGTTCGGTATTTCCTTTGTCAATTCTGATTTCGGGAATAAATTTGAATCCATGGTAATTGTATTCTGCTGTTAAGGTGGTTGCGAGGATATTGGAACTAGGGATTCCATTTTCTTCCTCTTTATGCGTTTGGAAAAACTCTTCGCGTAATCCTAGGCCAAAATTTTCTGAAAAATGAATTCTTGGATAAAGTGCTATTCCAGAGTAACCGCCACCATCTCTCTTTTTATAATTTGTAGCATTTAATCCAAGGAAAAATTTTGAGGTGAAGTCATAATTAGCAACGAGATCGACCAAGGTCCCGGAACTGTAATTGTTTTTACCGCCAGCGGACGATCCTGTCAGAAAATTGAGATAGAAGCTGCTTTTGTCATTGGGGGTATAGGCCAGTTGTGATCCGACATGGGAAACTCCGTTCATATCTTGATAGACGTTCCAGTCGTTAAATAGTCCGACCATTAAGGCTACTTTGTCTGAGAAACTATAGGTAGCTTTTAAACCTGCGTCTTGAAATGGGCCGGCGCCAAATAAATAGGAAGTTGAATAATGAAAGTTGTATGTGGGCGATATTACTTCAAAACCCACAAATGTTCCCATGAATCCTGCAGTAAGATTGAGCTTCTCGGTTAGATCATAGCCTACATATAAATTTTGGATGTGGAAACTGTTTTTGTCATCGCCGGCCTGGCCATCACCGTTCATAATGGATCGATACTGTCCTCTGGGCCCAAAAGATAATTCTCCGACAAATGATGCTTTTTTAAACTTCTTTTTTACAGCCAAATCCACCATGCCAATAGACACAGAATTGTTGTCTTCCGTAAAATAGGTGTTGATGTTGGGTTTGTTTTGAAAATCATATTTCCAATAGGTGTCTACTGATCCGGATATTTCTATTCCTTTTTCTTTTGTTTCTTCTTGGCACGTGGCTGTTTTTATTAGAAATGTCGATAAAATAATGGTTGTTAGAAGTCTTTTCATGTTTTTTTTGGGGTTTAAGTTTGGTTTGTTTGATGTTTTTAGGTGAAATTATCTTTGTTTTGCTTGTTTTGTTTGGTTTTTGGTTTAAAAATAAAGTGATTATTGTGGTTTTTGTATTTGTTTTTGTGAAATTATGTAAAAAAAATCATAAAAAATAAAATAACATGGTATTTTTTTAATAAAAAGACTTTATATTTGAAAAAATTATAAGCGAAAGTAGGTTTTTGTTTTGTTCTTGTATTTTTTTAACAATTTTATTAATGTATTGAAAACACTAATCAGTTTAAACAAATGAAAAAAATTATTCCACTCATTGTTCTAGTTCTTTTGGGAGTATTAGGACTTGTATTTCCCTCGATTGACTTGTCTGACTTAAACAAGACAGAATTTGATACGGGAGATACGGCCTGGTTGTTGACTTCTTCTGCATTGGTGTTGATTATGACACCTGGACTTGCCTTTTTTTACGGCGGTATGGTTAGCAAGAAGAATGTAATTTCAACGATGATGCAAAGCTTTATATGTATGTGTTTAATGACAATCCTTTGGGTCACTGTTGGCTTTAGTTTAGCTTTCGGCGATGATATCGGTGGTATTGTGGGTGATCCGCGTACATTTTTTATGATGAAAGGTACATTAGGGAATGTTGCTTGGGGAGCGCTTCCCACTATACCTTTGGTTTTGTTTGCCATGTTTCAATTGAAGTTTGCGATTATTACACCGGCATTAATTACTGGGGCTTTTGCAGAACGTATCCGTTTTAATTCATTTATGTTATTCATAATCCTGTTCAGTATTTTTATTTATATGCCATTGGCACATGCTACGTGGCACCCAGAAGGTATATTGGCAAAATTTGGTGTTCTTGATTTTGCCGGTGGTACAGTTGTACACATGTCGGCTGGTTGGGCGGCGTTGGCAGCTGCTATTTATTTAAAAGGACGTAAGACACAAGGTCATAATCCAGCACGTATAAGCTACGTGATCTTGGGTACAGCACTTTTATGGTTTGGCTGGTTTGGATTTAATGCCGGTTCTGCCGGTGGAGCAAATTCGTTGGCAGCATATGCTTTTGCGACCACAACTACAGCATCGGCTATGGCCGCGATGGCATGGATATTTGTTGATATCATACGTGGAAAAAAACCTTCAGCAATGGGGGCATGTATCGGTGCTGTTGTTGGTTTGGTTGCAATTACTCCAGCAGCTGGTTTTGTCAGTATTCCACATGCGATGATCATTGGTTTGGTTGGTGCTTTGGTTAGTAATCTGGTTGTATATTTGAGAAGCAAAACAAGTATAGACGATACGTTGGATGTGTTCCCTTGTCACGGGGTAGGCGGTATGGTTGGTATGGTACTTACCGGTGTGTTTGCTCACCATAATGTTAATCCACTTGTTGTGGACAATGGCCTATTTTTTGGCGAGACGAAATTGTTTTTTGTCCATATGGTCGCGTTATTTGCGGTGTCATTTTTTGCCTTCGTGGGTTCATTGGTACTATTGAAGATCACCGATCTTATCGCTCCATTGCGCGTCGAAGAAACAGATGAAGAGCTTGGCTTGGATGTTTCTCAACATGCAGAAGCATTGTAAACCATTCGTGGCATAACGCTCCATTTATCCCAAACAATCTACTGCTTCGCGGTACATTGTTTGGGATATTTTTTGCATTTTTGTCCTGCCAGGAGAAGAGTGTATGTTGTTATACACTATTTTCGGCAACTATGCCTCTAAAAAGATGTTCAATGACTACTGAGATTAAAGATACTTTGCGTTCTGATTTTGAAAAAATGATGCGTTATTGCCTCCAGAAAAATGGTGATTTCGGTTTTAACCTGTTTGGCGAATATGCTGTATCTGTATTAAATTTCTATGTCGGGAGTTCAATTTTGCCGCTTAACGAAAAACGTGAAGCTGCATTTTTCCTTACGAACCTTTACAATGCAGGTATCAGAAATGCAATTACTCCTGAGGACATTGAAGAAATAGCCGATGTGCTCTCGCAGGACAAGACGTTAAACTATCAGCTATTGGCCCCTATCTTTAACTAAGGTTTGATCTATTATACAGGATTAGTGCTTGGTCCACACCAGATCGCCTGTTTTATATCCACATTGGAGGGCATAGGTTAAAAATTCATTTCTTATTTTATCTGGAATTTCCCTCTCACGGCCCAAAATCCACATATAGTCGAGGTTGTCTCCAAAAATAAGTGCATATTTATAATCCGACGTTATTTTTACGATATTATAGCCACTGTAAAACGGTCCAAAGAACGACACTTTAAGTGCACCTTCATTGGGGCTGTTGACAAATTTAGCTTTTCCGATAGACTGTTTCCAGCGTTCTTTGTCTTCGGAGTACCCTTGGTTATTGACACGTATTGTACCATTTTTATTTTTGCTGTATTCTGCCGAAACTTGACTTAAGCCTTTTTCCCAATAAAAGTCGAGTCTAGCTATTTCATACCATTTTCCAAGGTATTTATCCAAGTCAAAAGGATCGACGACGTCAGGTCGCGAGATGACGGGCTTAAAGGCATTATAGGCCACAGCGCTAAGTGCGACGCCAGCTAACAGTAACAGTGATTTTTTCTTATCCATGTTCATCTTTTGAATATATATTGTTAAAACAACAATTTTGATACCAATAAGGTTTAGACATACCGCGCTATTTTGCTAATTTTGTTGACTAAAATTTGTATCGGTGTATTCAAGGGAAGAGATAAAACAATTAAAACAGTTATTCTGGACGAAGTTTGGCCAATTTATGGCTTTACATACTTCTGCAGATGGGGATAAGGTAAATTGGATCAACTACAAGACAGGCATTAAGCATTTATACTTCAAAATGGATGCGGATAACAAAGTGGCAACTGTTGCGATACAGTGGTCACAACCTGATGCTGGACTGAGGGCATTGATGGCAGAACAATTTTTTCAGTTTAAAGCGTTGTTGCAGGATCTTCTTGAAGAGGAGTGGATTTGGGACATGGACGGAACGGACGAATATGGGAAACCGATTTGTCGGATCTACACAAGCTTAACAGGTTACAGCGTTTTTAAAGAGACAGACTGGGCTGAGCTCATTTCTTTTTTTAAGCCTCGAATAATTGCGCTGGATGAGTTTTGGTCCTCAGCAAAGTATACCTTCGATATTTTCAAATAATTAACATTTAGTATAGTAAGATGAGTTATTACAGGTTTGATTCCGCTTTTCAACTCCAGTTTGTGGAGAGAACAGCGTTTTTTACAGGTAAGAACTTCGTCATCATTTAAAACAACAATCTAATGAAAAAAATGATTAAGGGTTTGCTGGCAATGGCAATGTGTTTTCAGCTTTCTTCGGTATTTGCGTGGGGTACAACGGGACATCGTGTCGTGGCCGAAATTGCGGAACGCCATTTGACAAAAAAAGCCAAAAAAAATATAGGGAAAATTATTGGAAAACAGAAACTGGCTTATTGGGCCAACTGGGGCGATTTTATTAAATCAGATCCCAATCCTGAATTTAAAAAACTGGGAAATTCCCATTTTATCAATTTAAACTCGAATTTACCCTGGGCTGATTTTCAATTGGGTTTGGAAAGTTCAGCCGACGAGAATCTTTATAAGACAGCGCTACGTATTGAGAAGTCGTTTGCAGATAAAACTCTTCCAATGGATCAGCAAAAGCAAAACCTCTATTTCTTGATCCATATTTTGGGCGATGCGCATCAACCCATGCACGTTAGCCGTGCTGAGGATCAAGGAGGCAATAAGATTGAAGTAAGCTGGTTTGGAAAAAAATCGAATATTCATCGTGTATGGGATAGCGATTTGGTTGATAATGAGAAGTATAGTTACACCGAGTTTGCAACTGTTTTAGATGTGAACAATAAAAAAGAGAATGCGCAGTTAGCGGCTGGAGAACTCTCGAATTGGTTGTATGAATCAAATCAATTAGCTGAAAAGATTTATGCTGACGTAGCTAATAACGCCAATTTATCGTACACTTATGTCTATCAAAACAAGGATATTATGGAGCAATGTATGCTCAAAGGTGGTTTACGCCTTGCCAAAGTGTTAAATCGGATTTTTGGTTAATGTAGCGGGGCTATCACTTCACACAAACAGGGCTATCCATTTTGGATAGCCCTGTTTGTGTCATGCCAGACATATTCCTGACAGTACCGTTTAATTTATTCGATTATCAAAGAAGCTGGCCTCACGGTTTGGATATCTTCCTAATTTAGGTCAGCCCGACGTTGCGATCAAATTGATTGTATGCTTTCAGTTAAACAATGTCCGTAGATTAATTGTTTCCTGTGTATTAAATCGATTTCAATGACTATCCCACAATTATTTAAGAAAATTGTTCCCTTTGCCAAACCTTATCGTCAGTTGATTATTTATACGTTGCTATTAACGGTAGTGGGGTCTTTCGCGGCGCAAATAAACGCTTTTATTTTACGTTATACCGTAGATGAAATTAATGAGCTGATGGTCGCCAAGGAGCCTTTATCGAAAGGCATGTATCTTGTTGGTATAATTAGTATTATTTTACTAATTAAAGAAATAGTCTACGCTTTTGTGCAATTTGGTCAGAAATTTTACGGGGAGAAACTTCGCATTTATATCGCACGTGACTTTTCTCAATCCATTGTAAACCGCATTTTAACCTATAAGTTAGCCTTCTATACCTCAAGCGACAATGAAAGTGGAAAATTGGCTACCCGGATAGATGCCGGGATCAGTTCGTTGACACGTCTGGTCCAAAATTTCTTTATTGATATTCTGCCTTTGTTTGCCAATGCAATCATTGCATTAATCTGTATGTTCTACGCTAATGTATACGTAGGTCTAGTGGGATTGGCTGTTATTCCCTTGTATCTTTATATTAGTCAGACCCAAGCCTCCAGATTGACGGGCTTTAGGAGGCAGATGCGCAAATACCGGGAGTCGAAAAATAATAGGATCATTAGTTTGATCGATTCAATTTTGGTAATTAAATCTTTCGTTCGAGAGCCAGAAGAAGCGAAACGTCATGAAAAGATTCAATATGAAATGACTGAGAATCAAATGGAAACTCGAAAAACAAGTTTTTTTTACGATAGCATTAAAAATTTCGTAGAACAGATTGCCGTTGTGATAATTATTGTTTTAACGGCCTATCTTGTTCTCTCCGGCCAAATTACCATTGGTGCGATTATGTTTCATATTATGTTATTTAATAACGTTTCGGCGCCGATTCGTCAGCTGCACCGGATTTATGATGAGGTAAACGATGCCCTGGTCTATTCGGAATCTTTCTTTGAAATTTTGGAATCTGACGAGTATATAGAATCAAAGGGAGATTATAAGCCGGCACAGATAAAAGGACATTTGGCATTACGGAATGTATTTTTTGAATATCCGAATGGGACGGTTGCTTTAAAGGATGTAAATTTTGAGATCAAGCCAAATGAAATTACGGCATTAGTGGGGCTGAGTGGAGCCGGTAAAAGTACGATTATCAACTTATTGGATAAATTTTATGAACCCACCAGTGGGCAAATTTTTTTGGATGGGGTAGACTTGGCAAAATACGATACAGCGTTTCTCCGTCGACATATCGGTATGGTATTGCAACGGAATCATATTTTTAAAGGAACTATCTTTGAAAATATTGAATATGGTAAAATGGGAAGTTCCAGGGGAGAGATCATTGAAGCGGCCAAAAAGGCCTATATCCATGAGCAGATTATGGATTTGCCCAAAGGTTACGATTCAGATGCGCAATCGCTGTCAGGGGGGCAGCAGCAGCGGATCGCTATAGCTCGTTTGTTTTTAAAAAATCCACCGATTATTTTTCTCGACGAGCCTACGGCTAATTTGGACGCCATTGCGACCGAACAGATTAAAAATAGTTTGGATGCCATAAAGAAAGACCGTACAGTGATTATCGTTTCTCACAGTATCTCCCAGATCATCGATTCCAATGCTATTGTGGTCATGGAAAAGGGGATGGTGGTGGAGAAAGGACAACATGAAGATCTTTACGCACATAAAGGAACCTATTATGATATTTTCTCGGCAATGGCCAACAGCTTAAACCTGAGTAAAATAAGCAGAACATTACAAGCAGATAAAAGATAGGGGATTATTAACTTGTGCGACTATGGAGTATCATGCCAATGACCACCAATACAATACCCATACAGGAATATACATTTGGAAGTGCCGCCTGCAAGAAGAGAATTTCGCCTAGCAGCGTAAAAATAACTTCCATGGCCTGTGTTGCCTCTACAGCTGCTAAGGCTTTATGATCGTGATAAACGAAATCAGTAGCTGAGAAAAATAAAAGTGTTGCAATCACCCCCGAACAAATGGCCACTAAAAAGGTTTGGAAGAGCTGGCTATCAGTTGGTAAACCATGATCAGAATAGCCAAATAGACTCAGGATAATCCAAAATGGCATACTACAGAGCGTCATCCCGAGCGTGCGTTGAAAAGCATCTAACCTATTATTTGATATTTTCATCATTTTACGGTTACCTAAGGGATAGGCAATGGCACCGATCAATACAGGGATGGTTCCCAATAACATGCTGTTTAAGAAGGTTGACTGGGCTTCTGAAATTTGCATCAAAAGAATACCTAAAAAAATTAGAATGGAGAAGAGGAGTGAAGCTTTTGATATGCTTTTTCGCTGACCTTTCGTTTCGAGCAACGGACCAATAAACATGCCGGCTATAATGGTGAATTCGAAAGTGCTGGCTACGAGCCAAGATGGGCCATAATTTGCGCCATAGGTAAGCGCCGCATAGAACAGTCCGAATCCGATGGTACTCCAAAGAAGCCATTGCCAAAGGTTGGATCTGATTTCTTTAAGTAAATCGATGAGGTTTCCTCTTATGGCAACAATGATAAGTAAGACTGGGAGCATCCAAATAAACCGTAAGGAGGCTGTCCATTGCCAGCTTCCACCGGACACGGCCATAATGCGGTTTAGAACGAAGGTACTGGCAAAAAATAAGGCGGCTAGCGTTCCTAAAAAAAGTGCATTTTTTTTATTCTTTTTTATTGTAAATTGGATTGGCATAAATAAGTGGAATGCGATGTATACTTAACTTTGTGAAAGTAAGCAAATGTCCGTTTAAATGAAAATGAAACAAAAACTAATTGATTTTTATCGCGATTTTCTCATTTAAAATTCCTTATTTTGCCTAATCAATAAAACAAGTAGTAAGAAAATTAATCAAGATGATTATACAACCAAGAACTAGAGGTTTTATTTGTTTAACCTCGCATCCACAAGGGGCTGCGCAAAACATTAAAAATCAAATTGAATACGTGAAATCCAAAGGTGAGATCGCGAATGGTCCAAAGAAAGTATTGGTAATCGGTGCTTCTACTGGATTTGGTGTTGCATCTCGGATTTCTGCAGCATTTGGTTCTGGAGCTGCTACAATCGGTGTATTTTTTGAAAAACCTGCGGCAGAAGGCAAGCCCGGGACTGCCGGATGGTACAATTCCGCAGCTTTTGAGAAAGAAGCCCATGAGGCGGGATTATATGCCAAAAGTATCAATGGTGACGCTTTTTCGGACGAAGTGAAAAAACAAACTATTGAACTTATTAAAAAGGATCTGGGACAGGTTGATTTAGTGGTTTACAGTTTGGCATCACCACGCCGTACGCATCCAAAAACGGGGGTAGCACATGCTTCTGTTTTGAAACCGATACAAGAACCATTTACCAACAAAACGGTAGATTTCCATACGGGTGTAATTTCAGATATTACCATTCAGCCTGTTGAAAATGAAGAAGATATTGCGAATACTGTAGCTGTTATGGGTGGAGAAGACTGGAAGTTTTGGATCGAAGATCTTAAAGCTGCTGGTGTGTTAGCTGATGGAGCGAAAACAGTTGCCTATTCTTACATAGGTCCTGAACTTACTTATCCAATTTACCGTAATGGTACGATTGGTCGTGCGAAGGATGATTTAGAAGGAACAGTGCCTGCCATAAACGCGATTTTGAGCGATATTAATGGTGTATCTTATGTATCGGTGAATAAAGCTTTGGTTACGCAATCAAGCTCAGCTATTCCTGTTGTTCCTTTATACATTTCTTTATTGTACAAAGTCATGAAAGAAAAAGGAATTCACGAGGGTACAATTGAACAAATGCAACGTTTGTTTGCCGAGCGACTTTATACTGCTGACGGCAAAGTATTGCTTGATGAAAAAGGTCGTATCCGTGTGGATGACTTAGAAATGCGTGAAGATGTTCAGGCTGAAGTTGCAGCATTGTGGGAGAAAGCAACAACTGAAAATTTAGCGGAAATTTCAGATATTGAAGGTTATCGTAACGAGTTTTTCAATTTGTTCGGTTTCAATTTTGAGGGTATCGATTACAATGCTGATACCAATGAAGTTGTTGGCGTACCTAGTATTGAGGGTTAAATTTAACGAATATACCTACAAAAAGAGCGGTGAATGTTTAAACATTCACCGCTCTTTTTGTAGGTATATCTTTGATACGATGTATGGATGTTTAGTGGAGACTATGGTGTCAGCTCCCGCTTTTTTTGATAGAGTAGGTTTCCAACAACGGCAAAACCAATGCAGACCATCATGGTACTAAATGGGTATATCGCTGTCATCCCCCTATTATTGGCCACAAAGCCAATTAATGGACCTGTGATGCCAAGTGAAATATCAATAAATAGCCCATAAGCAGCCAGAGCAGAGCCTTGTTGACTTTGGTCTACCCGTTTAATGGCTTCGACACCAAGCGCAGGAAATACCAGTGAGAAGCCAAAACCCGTTAACGCAGCGCCCAATAGGGGCCATAAGGGATCAATTGCCACGGCGATAACCGTGAGGCCTACTGTTTCAACAAAAAGACTAACTAAGGCAACCTTGAGCCCACCATATTGGTCAATGACCTTATTGAAAATTAGTCGTGTTAAAATGAAAAATACGCCAAATAAAGTTAAGCATGCTGCCCCATTTTCCCAATTGAAATGTTCATAGTAAAGCGTCATAAAAGTGGAGATACTGCCAAACCCCAGACCACCTAAAGCAAGACAAATTCCAAAGGGAGCTACTAAAAGCAATACGCGTCTAAAACTCACTTTTTCAGCCTTTTTACCTGCCACTTGATAGGGTGTTTTTGCGCGGCAATAAAAATAGCCGAGCAGACCAATAGCACTGGTCAATAGAGCCAAAGCTTCATAATTGATATGATCCACCAGCAACACACCCAAGGGCGCACCAATAGCCAATGCACCATAGCTGGCTATTCCGTTGAAAGAGATCGCTTTTGCGGCATGTTCGTCGCCGAGCTCCATTAATGCCCAATTTATAGGGCTCGCACCCACTAGACCCTCTCCAATTCCAGTAAACAAGCGGGTAATAAGTAGGAGACCCAAACTGAGCAGAGGCTGAGACCGGAATAAAAAAACAAGCAGTAAAAGGAGTCCCGATAATGCAAAAAATAACATGCTGCGCAGAACGGAAATCTTGGGGCCCTTGGTGTCCACAATTTTTCCTGCATAACCGCGTAGTAGGAAAGTAGCGATATATTGAACGCTAATAACCAGTCCCGCAATAATTGTATTAAATCCTAAAGTTTGATGAATAAAGATGGGGAGGGTAGCAAGCGATAGGCCGATTGTGAGGTAACCAAGGAAAGTTAAAGAGACGTAGCCTAAAATCTTTTGATTGACCTCCCGAAGAGAAACTGTCATTATAAAAATTTTAGGCGAAATTACGTCTTTATGCTTGTTTTAAGAAATAAAATCAATAAACAACTGTCTCTTTAATATCACAATTTTTCTCGAGCCATTCTTGGTCAAATTGTTTTGGTGAAATTCTTTTGCCTTGATAGATATAGTAAACTTTTTCAGATTCACCCTTTACTGGGGGACCAGGTATTTTATTGACAATCTTCTCTTCAGGACAGTCCTGTATCAAAGCCTGTTCTTTGACTTGACGAGTTTTACATGAATTGGAGGTGATAACAAGGATGAAAAAGTACAATAATTTATTCATGAGTTTAGTTTTAATACAATTGTTAACGTAAGCGCTGTTCAAAATGCGACATCAATTATTCAATAGTGTACAACTTTTTGATCGGCTGTTTGTTCTATAAAAGATACCTGAAAGGCTAGAATCGCGACAGGAGAAATTAACGTTAGAAAAATTAAATAATTAGCATAGAAAACATGAGAAGAAAAGCAACAGCCCAATGGAATGGCAATCTGAAAGAAGGAAAAGGTAGCCTGACTACAGACAGTACAGCGTTGGATCATACGCAATACTCATTTTCGACACGGTTTGAAAATGGTGTGGGAACAAACCCCGAAGAATTATTGGCAGCAGCACATGCAGGATGCTTCACCATGCAATTGAGCGCTTTTCTTTCTGAAGCCGGTTTTGTCCCGGAAGAATTAATCACCGTGTCGACAATCGTGTTCGAGAATGGTTCAATTGTGCGATCTGAACTTGAACTGCAAGGAAAGGTGCCAACGATAAGCGAAACTGAGTTTCAAACAATAGCGCATAAAGCGAAGGAAAACTGTCCGGTGAGTAAGGCATTCAGTTTCGAGAAAACCTTAGATGCAAAGTTACTTTGATAAAGGCGTTCTATCGAACAAAAACTTGGTCTTTTTTCGTTAAAAGGAGAAAAAGCTGTTATTTTTGAGGCTAACATAAATAATTAGCAATATTGAATTTTAATCCATTGAGTTTTGGTTCAGAGAAAGAAAAATAAGTTAAGTTCAGCAGCGCTTGCGGAAAAGAATCTGGAAGCTGGAAAGGTATTTTTGGAAAAGTATGCCCAGCAAGAAGGAGTAGTCGTATGCGCATCGGGTTTGCATTATAAGGTATTAACAAAGGGGGCGGGGCAAATTCCCAAGAAGTCGGCTAAAGTTATCTGCCATTATAAAGGCGAGCTTCTAGACGGAACTGTATTCGATAGTTCGTATAAGCGGAAGCGCCCCGAAACGTTTTATATTAATGAACTCATCGTGGGTTGGCAAGAAGCGATTTCAATGATGCCGGTTGGATCAATCTGGGAGGTGTGCCTTCCACCAAAACTGGCTTATGGAAAGGAAGAGTTGTTACCTCGAAAAGGAGGAGAATGTACGTTGATATTTCAGATTGAGTTAATTGCGATTTTAGCTTAACCCTAAAAAACTTCCATAAAAAAGCCCGCGTCATCAGATGCGGGCTTTTTTATGGAAGTTTATTTTTTACTCTACTTCTTTGATCTTAGCATTGATTTCGGCCGTTTTAGCTTCGTCTTGCATAAAAATATAGTAGTTCTTTAAATTCGTTAAAGCATCTACATTTTTTGGTTGCAAAGAAACTGCTTTCTCTAAGTAAGGAAGCACTGGCTTTAATTCTGCTTTAATCTTATTTAATTCTGCATCATATTGCGCTTGCGTCAATTTTCTGTTATTATTAACAACATTTAATCTTTCACGTGTTTTGTTCATTAACGTGATTGCTAAATTTGTATTTGCCTCAAAAAAGTTAGGATCAATCTCCAATGCTTTTTTGTATGCTGCAACTGCTGCGTCTTCGTTTTTCGCTGAAGATTGGGCTATGCCTAGGTAATAATTTAAGCTTTTATTGTTTGGATCTTTTGCTAATTGTGCAGTGATAGCATCAATTGTTTCTTTTTCGTGGCCTGTAATCAGATTCAATTCGATGTTTTGAGTCATCGCCGCATTGTCATCTGGATAAGCTTCAGCCGCTTTTTTTGCATATTCAAGTGCTGAAGTTGTATCTTGCATAGAGAGGTACAATTTCGGTAGATCGACCATAATCGTTTTATGCGAAGAGAAATCTTTTCTTGGAATTAGTTCTTTATAACGTTCCACAGCATTCTTATAATCCTTATTTGATAGCGCTGCAACACCGCTGTAATAAGTAACTAATGTATCTCCAGGAAGATAGGTCAACGCTTTTGTAAAAGAGCTGTACGATTCAGCATATTTTTGTGCTTGATATGCTTCTGCTCCCAAATTGAAATTATATTGTCCCAGAATTTGTTCTGCAACAGTAATATTCGCTTTATTCGCACCGTCTGTATCCAGCTGTTTTGCTTTCGCAATTCCGTCCTCAGCCAATTTCGCTAATTCAGATGACTTATCTATTGTTGATAGGTTTGCATTTACCAATGCATATACCGTCCACGCTTCCGCATTATCTTTTGTTTTGTCATTGACAACAGCTGCGTCAATAGCTTCTTTCGCCGATTTCAAATTAGGAATACCCAATTGAACCGTACCAGCGTCTTTCAATTCTTGGAATTTCGCTAGGGCAGATTTTGCCTTTTTAACATTGCCCGTCTGCGCAAAAGAAACTGAGGTAGATACAGTACCTATTGCTGCTAATAATAATAGAGATTTTAAATTCATATCTATTTAACTGTTAATTGATTCAATAATAAATTCACTCTGTCTAATTGAGATGCGTCATCAATAAGCTTATAATATTTAGCCAAAGCTTTAAGCGCATTGACATCATAAGGCTTAATCTCATTTGCCTTCAACAGATACTCGATGGTCAACTCTTGTATATCCTGATTGGAAGGTTCCTTTAATAAAGTCTCCAGATTGATTAACCCTAATGCAAGATTAGATTCATAATTATTCGGATCCAATCGCAATACATTATTATAATATTCTTTCGCCCGTTTTATATCATTGGCATTTTCGTAAGAATAGCCTGCAATATAGTTCAGTTCGACATTTTCAGGTTCTAGACGGATAGCATCAGCAATGACATTTAAGATAGCGTCA
This sequence comes from Sphingobacterium sp. UBA2610, assembly GCF_002339225.1. NCBI lineage: Bacteria > Pseudomonadati > Bacteroidota > Sphingobacteriia > Sphingobacteriales > Sphingobacteriaceae > Sphingobacterium > Sphingobacterium sp. UBA2610. The sequence continues at coordinate 238,492 of NZ_DDKA01000009.1, read as the reverse complement.
TAAGAATTATTGGCCGAATACACATCAATTAATCTAAAAAGTATCTGTTTATTTTCAGGAAATATAGCATGTCCTTTTTCAAGAACGTTCAAGACATCCTGTTTAGTACCTCCGAGCGAATAAATCTGCGCTAATTCAAGAAAGTAATTAGGCTTTGGATGTTCACTTTTAATGAGTTCATCATAATATTTGATTGAATTCATATAATCTTTATTCTTGCCGGAGAGTACCGCCAGATTATATTTGAGATCATTATTTTTGAAACCAAGTGAATCTATTCGAAGGTAAGCTTTATAAGCTTTGTCAAATTTGCCATCTTTTAAAGCCAACGCTCCCTGATAGGATATGGCTCCAGCAAGATTTTGACGAATGTAGTCCATTTCCGCAGGAAAGTTTCGACGTGCTTTTTTTTGATCCAGAAGCTTAAGTGATTTGATGGATACGTCGATAGGATCCATTTTATAGGGCTGCTTCCTTGTTGAATCTGCAACTGCCAAGGAGCTATATACCAATGCCCTTAAAAGGTTATTATTGACAGAAGCCGAATCTTTCTTTGATTGGAAGGCGGCGTCTGCAAACTTTCGCGCATTTTCAAGATTTTTAAATTCGCCAGTTTTGGTATATAAAGCAAAACTGTTGCTGCCCTCCTTTAAATTGGATTGGGCAACAACAGTTAAACTACTTGCAGATATTAACAATGATATCAGTAAGTTTTTCATTAGACTATTTATTCTTCGTTTGAGTCCGTGTTTTCTTCAGAAGTCGAATCACCATTTTCCGTTGACTCTTCGGTCAGTTCAGACTCTTCTTCAGATTCTTCTTCACGATCGACTTTCGTAATAGACGCGATCTCGTCGTTATCTTTCAAATTAATGAGCCTTACACCTTGTGTTGCACGTCCCATTACTCTTAACTCTTCTACAGCAATGCGGATAACAATACCAGATTTGTTGATGATCATTAAGTCCTCGTTGTCCGTAACGCCTTTAATTGCAACGAGTTCACCTGTCTTATCGGTGACGTTGATTGTTTTCACACCTTTACCACCACGATTCGTTACGCGATAATCCTCGATATCTGTACGTTTTCCATATCCTTTTTCAGAAACGACCAACACGGTAGTTTCCGAATCATTCACACTAATCATGCCAATCACCTCATCGCTTTCCGCTGCCAAGGTGATACCACGTACACCTGTTGCCGTTCTGCCCATTGGACGAACCGTAGATTCATTGAAACGAATTGCACGACCAGAACGCAGTGCCATGACAATTTCGCTGCTTCCAGTAGTCAAACAAGCCTCAATTAATTGATCGCCTTCATTGATATTGATGGCATTGATACCATTTGCTCTTGGACGAGAATAGGCTTCCAAAGACGTCTTCTTAATCGTACCTTTTTTGGTACACATAATAATGAAGTTGTTTTCCAAATAATCTTGGTCTTTCAGGTTCTTCACCAGGATGAAGGCCTTTATTTTCTCTTCTTTTGGAACGTTGATTATATTTTGAAGTGCTCGACCTCTAGAAGTACGGCTTCCTTCAGGAATCTCAAATGCACGCAACCAGAAACAGCGACCTGCCTCTGTAAATAGCAGCATATAATTATGTGCCGACGCTGTAATGATATGTTCGGTAAAATCTTCTTCGCGTGTATTTGTGCCAATTGATCCGCGGCCACCGCGACCCTGACGTTTGTATTCGGATAATGGTGTGCGTTTTACGTAACTGTTGTGGGAGATTGTGATAACGATTTCTTCATCATCAATAAAATCTTCCATACGCATATCTTCAGCAGAGTGTACAATCTGGGATCTACGTTCGTCACCATATTTTTCTTTGATCTCAATTAACTCATCTTTGATAATTTTCATACGAAGTCCCTCGTCTTCCAATATCGATTTTAAATAGTCAATTGTTTTCATCAATTCAGCATATTCCTCTTTAATCTTATCACGTTCCAGTCCTGTTAGACGACGTAAGGTCATATCAAGGATCGCGCGAGCCTGAAGATCGGATAGGCCAAATTTCTCCATTAATCCAAGGCGTGCATCTTCCGGAGTATCCGAATTACGGATCAATTTGATGACTTCATCCAAATGATCCAAGGCAATTAAATACCCCTCTAGAATATGAGCACGTTTTTCAGCTTCCGCCAGCTCATAGCGTGTACGTCTAACGATTACCTCATGTCTATGCTCTACAAACTCATGAATCATGTCTTTCAGATTCAATAGCATTGGCCTTCCTTTAACTAAAGCAATGTTGTTTACTGAAAATGAAGTTTGTAGCGCTGTGTATTTAAACAAATTGTTTAAAACAACATTTGCATTTGCATCGCGCTTGATGTCGTACACAATACGCATCCCGGTACGGTCAGATTCATCACGAATAGCAGAAATTCCTTCTAATTTCTTTTCGTTAACTAATTCGGCTGTACGCTCGATCATATTCGCCTTGTTCACTTGATAAGGAATTTCGGTGACGATAATCTGCTCTCTACCCGATTTGGTTGCTTCTATTTCAGCTTTTGCACGCATAACAATACGGCCACGACCTGTATTACAAGCATCTTGAACCCCAGCATAGCCGTAGATTAATGCACCTGTAGGGAAGTCTGGACCTTTGATGTGCTGCATCAATTCCGAAACCTCGATATCACGATTATCAATAAAAGCGATTGTACCATCGATAACCTCGGATAGGTTATGTGGGGCCATATTTGTAGCCATACCCACTGCAATCCCCGAAGCTCCGTTGACCAGGAGATTTGGAATACGGGTGGGAAGGACTGTTGGTTCTTGTAGGGAATCGTCAAAGTTATTTTGGAAATCAACCGTATCTTTGTTGATATCAGATAGCATTTCCTCGGCAATTTTCTTTAATCTTGCCTCCGTATAACGCATCGCCGCAGGTGGATCGCCATCGATGGAACCGTAGTTACCTTGACCATCTACCAAAGGATAACGTAAACTCCAATCTTGAGCCATACGAACCATGGTGTCATAAACGGATGAATCACCATGTGGGTGATATTTACCTAATACGTCACCAACGATACGGGCAGACTTTTTGTAAGGCTTGCCACTGGTAACCCCTAAGTCCAGCATGCCATAAAGAACACGTCTGTGTACTGGCTTCATGCCATCACGCGCATCAGGAAGTGCTCTTGATACAATGACAGACATGGAGTAGTCAATGTAGGCAGACTTCATCTGATCCTCGATGTTAATTGGGATAATCCGGTCGTTTGCCGGAACAAGATTGTTGTCGTTTTCTGTTTCTTCAGCCATATGAATTTGGTTTCAATAAAACTAGTATGCAAGCCCTCTAAACTGGCTTGCCACGCATGCGAAGTTACAAAAATTTAACCTCAAAAGCGAATGATTTAAGCCCTAATATACACAAAAAAGACAATCTTTTATGGATTGTCTTGGTACTTATGGGGTATCCTTTTTATTTGATTTTTTTAAAGCGGAGCCGAATCGAATTGCCGATGACAATTAAGTCTGAAAAGGCCATGCTAAGGGCGGCAAGCATAGGTCCGAGAAAGCCAACCGCGGCAAGCGGTATGGCCACAATATTGTACGCGAACGCCCAAAAGAGATTTTGCTTTATCGTCAATAGGGTATGGTGACCAATTTCCAGCAGCTTTTCAATAGATTTGAGCTCATTGTTTAATAAAACCACCTTTGCCGATTGGATGGCAATATGTGTCGAATCGCCAAGCGAGATGCCAACATCGGCAGCAGCTAATGCGGGAGCGTCATTGATACCGTCACCAACCATTGCGGTAGGGCCATTCTTTTTGAGTTTGAACAAGATTGCTAATTTTTCTTCTGGCGATTTATCCCAATATACATCCGCAATACCAAGTTTCTGTGCTGTGCGTTCACATTTGCTTTGTCGATCTCCACTCAAAAGAATAGGCCGTATGCCTTTATCTTTGAGGTATTGGATGAGTTCCTTTGCATACGGCTTAATTTGATCTTCGAGGACAATGCCTGCAATTACAACGCCATTGATGGTTAAGGTAAGGTCATAACGATTAGAGTAATCTTTTTCGCCAAGTTTTGCATTGCAAATGGAGTAGTTATTTCCATTTGTGTCGGTCGCAAAGATTCCTTTTCCTTTTATTTCATTGACTTCCTTAAAGATAATGCGGTAAGATTTTATCTCCTTGAGCTGTTTTCGGATCGACTTGGCGATCGGATGGCTCGAATAACTCTCCAATTGTGCGATGATCGATTCGACTTGCGATTGTTCGATACCAAAGGTCTGAATCGCTTTGATATTAAAATCGCCTGTCGTTAGGGTCCCCGTTTTGTCAAATACCATCTGTTTGAGATCGGACATCTCCTCGATGGTGCTTCCGCCTTTGATCAGTATTCCACTTTTTGCAGCTCTTCCCAGGCCAACCATGACAGCAGTAGGTGTGGCTAGCCCCATGGCACATGGACAGGATACAACAAGGGTAGCTATGGCATTCATGAGGGATTGCTGCAGCGGCAATTGTGCGATAAAATAAGTAACAAAAAAAGTGAAAAATGATATCGTCACAACGATTGGAACGAAATAAGCGGCTACTTTATCACCAAATTTTTGAATAGGTGGCTTTTTACTCTGCGCATCTTTAATTAATTGGATAATCTGATACAGTACACTTTTAGACCCAACTTTGGTCGCCACGATTCTGATATTTCCTTCGGTTAGTAAGGTACCGCCGATGACGGCATCATATTTAAGTTTTTCAATAGGTAGACTTTCTCCGGTTAGCATAGATTCGTCCACCCAAGCCTGTCCTTCCAAAATATCGCCATCAGCGGGGATGAGATTTCCAGAATTTACTTTTAAAATATCACCGGATTTAATTTCTCGGGCTAATAGCTCGACTTCTTGGTCATTTTCAATTTTGATAGCGGGTATATCTTGATATTTAACCAGCTCTTTGATGGCTGATGTGGTTTTGGTAACGGCTCTTTTTTCGAGGACATTTCCCAAAAATACCAGTGTTATGATTGTTGCACATGTTTCGTAGAACTGGTAATCATGTCCTAGATTATAATATGTTCCAATGAGACTATAGGCAAAAGCAGCTGTAGATCCAATAAAGATGAGTACATCCATATTGGGCATTTTGTTCCAGATGGAACGAAATGCACTGATGCCAAAATAGGAAAAACCAATGATGTAAACTGGCGCACAAAGCGCGAGTTGGATAAAGGGATCATGTAGAATAGGTAAATTCGTAAACATGTGACTCCACAAGGGTATCGTAAAGATGAGGCAGCAGAGGAACTTAAGCTCGATAGATTTCCAAAAGCTAGGTTTCTTATCCTTACCCTCCATAACTTTGTAACCCAAAGACTCAATGCCTTTGACCAGCACAGGTATTTGTTCCAGCGGTATCTCCGAAAATTTCACTTCATCTGATGCAAAATCGACATAGATATCCTTAGCACCGTTGTTTTCTAGGTATTTGTGGATTGAAATAGCACAATTTGCACAGTGCATTCCGCTTACGTTAAGTTCAGTTTGCACGTTCGATTCCTTCATTTAATAGCATGTAATGTCTTTAGCCAAAGATAGCTATTTCCTGATAATGCTTTTTACGTAAAGTAAAATTGTTTAGTTTAGCAAGCCCGTTTGAAGCCATTTTACATGAAATATCTTGAATAGTGAATGGGAGAACATTAAATTTGACTAGATAGACAACTTAAGCTTGTGTAAAAAATGACAAAATCGATTTCAATTTCTTTTATCGTCCGAATTATATTGTTGATTGCGCTAACGGCATCCTTTGTTCAATTTGAAACCTTTTATAAGCAGCGGGAGATCATCCGGAATATGGCATACGGCTTAAATACTTTTCTAACAGCTAGTGTCCTGATCTCCATTGGTCATTTTATCCTTGTAAAACTATACAATAGCCGAAATGAGCAGCAGGTTGTACGGGGTAATTTTGTGCTTGGAATTACGCGTGTCGCCACGGTAGGCAATGTCTTTTTCATTATTGTCAGCCTAATGATAGCTGTTGGGATTAACCCAAAAGATTTTATCACCAGCATGACAATTGTCGCAATGGCCATTGCTGTGATTTTTAGAGAATACATCACGAATATGATATCTGGTTTGATTATTATGTTTTCGGATCAGTTTTCTGTAGGCGATCGCATAAAAATCGGCGAATATCAGGGGAAAATCGTGGATATCACGTTGGCTAATCTGGTTGTGCGCGATGAAGATGACGACGCTGTGATGATTCCCAATAATTTGGTGTTTACTGCAACGTTGGTCAATAAGACCTCCCAAAAGTCAAATAAAATTGTTGTAAAATTCGAATTGCCGATTGATCGCTCGTTTGCAGTGGCGGAATTGGAACAGTATTTAAGTCCATTATTACAAAAAAATCCAAATTTAGATCATTCCCAAGGTTTTACAATTAAGGTCGCCGATATGACTAAAGATTATATCAAATATAAAGTTGAGGTTAGTGCAATCTCATCCAGCAATAAAGTACATCAACAGGTACAAAGCAGCATATTAAATGAAATCCTGCAGTTTACGAGACTGTAGGGTCAAATCTTTCTTACTTTGACATTTTTAACAAAGTGGTGGCTTCCTTTTTCCAAAATAAGATCGGCGCGATATCTCGTTGGCAAAATGTTTTTAATTAGATTGGGCTTATTAATTTCGTTCCAGATATTTACAGCCATGGTGTGACTTTCATCAGCTGTCATATTTGCATATTTATGGAAAAATGAAGCCGGATTTTGAAATGCAGTGGCACGCAGTGACTCAAATCGATTGGTATACCATTCAATAAGATTTTTCTCGCTGGCATGTACATAGATTGAATAATCAAAAAAGTCGGAAACGAATACGCTATGTCCCTTTCGTGGTCGCTGGGAATTGACTTGTAATACATTTATCCCTTCTACAATAAGGATGTCGGGTTGTTCAATCACTTGTTGCTGTTCGTCTGGCAACACGTCATAGACCAGGTGGCTGTATACTGGAACCGTAATTTTTGGAGCTCCTGATTTCACTGCTGAAAGGAAATGAATCAATCTTTTAGCATCATAGCTTTCAGGAAAGCCTTTTCGGTTTAGAATACCACGTTCGATAAGATATTGATTCGGGTAAAGAAAACCGTCTGTGGTCACCAAATCGACCTTCGGTTTGGACGGGAGTAAACTAAGCACACGTTGTAGCACACGGGCTGTCGTACTTTTTCCCACAGCAACCGACCCAGCTATACCGATGATATAAGGCAGTTTGCTCACTTCCTTGCCAAAGAAGCGGTTTGTACGCTGGTGAAGACTTTGGAAACGATCAATATGAATCTCAAGTAGATGACTCAAGGGAAAGTAGACTTCTTCTATTTCCTGATTTGTCAAGGGTTCATTCAGTGCATGGAGATTTTCCAGATCTTCGACACTGAAATTGTGCAATACTTTTCCGTTTAAATTTTTCCAGTCTTCACGTTTGATCGATCTAAAAGGCGAGTCTATTGCTATTTGTGGATCCAATTGCATTGTTGCTTTATTTTTATTCCAATTATCTATATTGCAGGACAAGTAACCTTTTCTATTCGATTCTAGGAGCTATTAAAGGTCTTTTTTGCGCGGACAAATATAATTAGTGTTATCCGTTATCCCAAGAAACATTATAAATGATTTGAAGTTATTACAATAGGATTTGATAATATCTTATGAACGGGGCACTTTTCAGCAATTTTGAACAACCGCTGCTTTTGCACCTCATCTAGATCTCCTTTAAAGCTGATAAAGCATTGTATATAGGTCGTTTGCTGCTGCTCACTTGTTTGCACCTCATAAGATAAACGCACCTGTACTTCTTCCAGGAGCCAATTTTTGCGGTCCGCATACATTTTGACGGTAATGGCTTTGCAACTCCCTAAGGATGATAACAGTAATGGAGTAGGGTTTATGCCCTGATCTTCACCGCCTATATCTTCAGGTTCATCGACCGTTATTTGATGCTTACCGTATTGTACTGTCGTTGTATAGGGGATTTTCCCTATTGAAACGATTACTTCATTGTCCATAAGCGATAGAAATTAGGATTCAACGTCTTCTAATAGACCTTCAATGATAAGGCTTCCAGTTGCAGGATTTGTTGCCAAAGGGACATTGTAAAGATCACATACACGCATAAGCATTTGAATATCTGGTTCATGTGCATGTTTTCCTAGTGGATCGCGAAAGAAAATAATGCCGTCCACTTTTCTTTCGGCGGCTAAAGCTGCGATCTGTGCATCACCACCCATGGGGCCACTTAATTTCAATTCTACAGGCAGTCCTGTCTGCCTGACATAAGAGCCTGTAGTACCTGTGGCAATGATATTGGCGCGCTCCAATAATTCCTGGTGGTCTTTGACAAATGCGACCATTTCAGGTTTTTTGCCGTCGTGGGCTATTAGTGCGATTGTTTTTTTCATCACAATATAATAATTTGTAAATAGTTGACATTGTTATAACAGCAGACCTTTCTGTAGTATAAGTATGTTATTTAAAAAATATGTATGAGATAATTATTGCTGCGATTACACCGGCTAATTCGGCTAATAATGCACATGGTAAAGCATGCCTAGTACGTTTTATGCCCACTGCACCAAAATATACGGCGAGGACATAAAAAGTAGTTTCTGTCGATCCTTGTATAACACAAGCAACCCTGGCAGCGAAGTCCATTGGACCTTTGGCATTCATCAAATCGACCATAAGTCCACGTGCACCGGAGCCGCTAAGCGGTTTCATAAAGGCTACCGGTAAAGCGTCTACAAAAGATGTGTCTAGACCACATAATGCGATGGCTTTGGAAATTCCAGCGACCATATAGTCCATCGTTCCTGATGCTCTAAATACCGCAATACCAACAAGCATGGCGACAAGATAGGGGATTATTTTTACAGAAACTTCGAAGCCCTCTTTGGCACCTTCAATAAATGAATCGTACACATTTACTTTACGGAAAAGAGCCAAACCTATGAAAGAGGTAAATAAGCTGAATAAAATAACATTACCAAATACTTTGCTGAATATTTCAATTTCTGTTTGTTGCAGTCCCGAAAAGTAATAAAGTAGTCCACCGATAAATAATCCCATTGCACCCAGGTATCCAAGAATTACACGGTTAAATAAATTGATTTTTTGATAGATGGAAACGAGAATCAAAGCCACCAATGTGGAAAAGAAGGTTGCGATCAAAATTGGCAGAAATACATCTGAAGGGTCTGGAGCACCAGCTTCCTTCCGATAAGCCATAATTGAAATAGGCAATAGGGTTAAGCTAGATGCATTGAGGACAATAAACATGATCTGTGCATTGGTAGCGGTTTCCTTATTGGGATTGAGCTCCTGGAGTTCCTTCATCGCTTTAAGTCCCAATGGGGTTGCCGCATTATCTAATCCCAACGCATTAGCCGAGAAATTCATCAGAATTGAGCCAAGTGCTGGGTGATTTCTGGGTATTTCCGGAAATAGTTTATGGAAAAAAGGGCCCACGATTTTTGCAAAAATATTGATCATACCACCTTTCTCGCCAATTTTCATAATTCCAAGGGCAAAACTCATCATGCCGATCAGCCCTAAAGAGATTTCCGCCCCCGTTTTTGCACTGTCAAAGATTGAATTTACAATTTGCTGAAAGATTTCCGTATCTCCGAAAAAGATTAGTTTTACAAGGGCTACGGCAAATGTGATTAAAAAAAATGCAACCCAAACGTAGTTTAATGCCATATAGATTTAAAATATGCGTAAAAGTAATCTTTTAGAACTTATCCATCAACTGGCTCCATGGATTTTTCTTCTTATTTTGACTCTTTTCCTTAATGAGGTGTGCAACGATATAATCCAATGTATCCTCGTGCTCACTGATCATTTTATCGGATAGGGAAATCAACTTCTGTATATTATTGGGCGAGGCTGCATCTAGCGACGCATTGATACTAGACAAGTTGGAAGGCTCTATGCGCAGATAATTTTGTTGCTTACCATTATTTTGGAATAGTTGCCGAATAAAAAATTCGGTACTCTCGCAAGATGCACTTGTCATAATGTCAACTAAAGCGGGGCCGATTTGTATAGCAAGTTTCTTCTTAAAATGTTCGTAGTTATAAGCTGTCTTTGACATTCCAGTACCTAAGGATACCATAAACATGTCGTTTATCTGCGTGCTGTTAAAAGCCTTTAAAACTTCAAGTAAACCACATATGGAGGGGTTTTGAGCAAACACACCGCCATCAATCAACGGATATCTTGTTTTTGAAAGGGAATAGATCTCTGCAACAGGAAAAAATGTGGGCGCAGCGGATGTCGCCTTGCAGACGTCTTTGAGGTAGAAATCCCGTGCTTCGCCATGCGTAATTGCTTTTTGCTGCCTGAAAAAATGATTTTTCCGTAATTCAATGTTATATGCAGTGATGATACATGGTTTGATAAGATGGCTCAATTGTGCATTTTGAAAATATTCATCCAGGACATTCGATAATGGATTCGACGAATACAGCTCACTGACCAGACCAAATCCACTCAGAAATCGACGCCATTTGGAGGCCGTGAAAATTTCAGTTCCATGGTTGACGAATAAGTTTAAAGCATCTCGAGCTGAAAATTTAGGATGCGTGGGATTGCCTTCTTCCGGATACAAGAGAATGCTCGTTAGAATTCCGCCGCTGCTTGTACCCGCAATAAAGTCAAAGTAGGAGGCAATCCGTGCATTAGGATCCATCGTCTGCTTTTGCAACTTCTCTTCGAGAGCCACAAGAACCATTGCAGGAATGATACCCCGGATACCACCGCCGTCAAGCGCGAGAATATTCTTCATAAGCTAAAAACTGATTTAGTTAACGATATGTAAATATAACAAATGTCTACAATTGGCAGGAGTCATATATTGGTGACAATTGTCAGCGATCCTGTGCTTCAATGCATAGCGAATCTATTTGTAAATACTTTTACAAATTTGCCCTAAAAAAAAAGCTGCCTCAATAAAATTTGAGACAGCTTTTTTAGCTAGCATAAATACCGATTTAATTAAACCAAGCAAATACTTCGTCTTTCGTTGGCATATTGATATCCAGTTTAAGTTTTTTACGCATACCACCAAGGTCATTAAAAACCTTGTTCGGATTGGCTTCTTTTAAAGCTTCAATGGTTGTAAAGCCCATTTTTTGTAATGCGGGAACCCAGGCTGCAGGAATACCTTGTTCTTCATAATCTTTTACTTCTGCTACTTTGACGACTTTTTCAGGTCTCATTTGTGGGAAGAAAAGAACTTCTTGGATTGACGCATTATCGGTCAAGAACATGATTAAACGGTCCATACCGATTCCAAGTCCAGAGGTCGGTGGCATTCCATATTCCAATGAACGAAGGAAATCCTGATCTATAAACATGGCTTCATCATCACCTTTTTCAGAAAGACGTAATTGATCTTCAAATCGTTCACGTTGATCAATTGGATCATTAAGTTCTGAATAAGCATTGGCAATCTCTTTTCCACAAACCATCAGCTCAAAACGCTCGGTTAAATCAGGATTATCTCTGTGTTTCTTCGTTAAAGGAGACATTTCTTTTGGATAATCCGTAATGAATGTCGGCTGGATGTAGTTTCCTTCACATTTTGCACCGAAAATTTCATCAATCAGTTTGCCTTTACCCATGGTTTCGTTTACATCGATGCCCATTCCTTTGGCAGCGATACGGATTTCTTCTTCAGATTTTCCAGTAATATCAAATCCAGTGAATTCCTTAATGGAATCTGTCATCGATATCCGTTTATATGGTGCTCTAAAGTCAATTTTATGTTCACCGAAGGTTGCTTCAGTCGTACCATTTACAGCCAACGCACAATGTTCTAACAAACGTTCTGTAAAATTCATCATCCAGTTGTAGTCTTTATAGGCTACATAAATTTCCATTGCGGTGAATTCCGGATTGTGGGTGCGGTCCATTCCTTCGTTACGAAAGTTTTTAGAAAACTCGTATACACCATCAAATCCACCAACGATTAGTCTTTTTAGATAAAGCTCGTTGGCGATACGAAGATATAATGGAATATCTAAAGCATTATGATGCGTGATGAACGGACGTGCCGCAGCACCGCCTGGGATGGATTGCAGGACCGGTGTTTCTACTTCCATATATCCAGCGTCGTTAAAGAACTGACGCATCGCATTGAAAAGCTTCGTACGTTTGATAAATATGTCTTTGTTACTTGGATTTACGATCAAATCTACATAACGCATTCTATAGCGTTGTTCTGGATCTGTAAACGCATCAAAAGTTTTACCTTCTGCCGATTTAACAACAGGTAGGGGGCGCAGCGATTTGGATAAAACAGTAAATTCTTCTACGTGTACTGCAATGGCCTCGGTTTGTGTCGTGAAGACATAGCCTTTGATACCAACGATATCGCCAATATCCAATAGCTTTTTGAAAACTACATTGTAAAGGTCTTTATTCTCATCAGGACAGACATCGTCACGCTTTATATAAGCTTGAATACGTCCGGTTGAGTCTTGAATTTCAAAAAATGAAGCACTACCCATGACACGACGACTCATGATACGTCCCGCAATGGTGATGTTCTTATAATTCAATTTATCTCTATCGTAATTTTCTAAAATATCAGCAGCATGTGCATTGACGACAAATTCGTTGGCTGGAAATGGATCAATTCCCATATCCAACAACGATTGCATCGCTTGTCTTCTAAGTTGTTCCTGTTCGGATAATACAGTACTCATTCGGTATGAATAATATTTAAAATGTGAAAATCACGCAAAAATAGCCATTTTTTTCAATTCTTTTTATGGATTTTTTTTGAAAACGCTGTAGCGAAAGGAAATGGCATTTCGTTATATGGATAAAAATAGTTAAATAGTGATATTATTACAAGGGGACATTCGGCTATTTGATGTTGAGTTTTATAATTTTAATTTCGTTATCTCCTCGAAAAAAACGTTCATCTTGAAAGGGAGAATTCGATAGATTGTTTACATGGCATATGTTATTGATTGCATATGAAAGGCAATTTGTCTAAGTTTGAAACTTAATAATTAAATGGTTTAAGTGGGTATAATTCGGTCATATTTTTATAACAAGAAGCTATCATCTTTACAGGATGCCTTAGAACGTTGCTTACGCGATCGTGAGGACGGCAAGGCCTTCGTTTATAAGAAGTATTATGGTTATCTCATGGCTATTATTATTCGTTATGTTAAACAGGATGTGGACGCGGAAGAGCTTGTAAATGAAAGTTTTGTTCGGGTATTTCGGAAATTAGAATCATTTAATAGGGATATTGATGATGAAAATCTCGAAAAATCATTTAGAGCCTGGATAGGGCGAATTGCTGCCAATATTTCGATTGATTTTTTACGAAGTAAAAAGCAGTTTTATTCGGTTGAAGATTTGGGAGAAGGGGATATGCATACTCCTGCAGTACAATTGGACAGTCGACTAGAGGTCAATGAGATTATGCGTCTGCTCGATCAGCTCCCCGAAATTCAAAAAACTATTTTTAATCTCTATGAAATTGAGGGTTATTCGCATGATGAAATAGCCCAAATGCTTAACATACCAGATAGTACGTCAAGGACTTATCTGACGCGAGCGAAACAAAAACTTAGAAAATTATACTTGGATTATACAGGCGTAGTTCAAGAAATAAGATAAATAGTGTTGTTACGATGAAAGACAATAAGAAAAAGGAATTGATAGAAGAGATCATTGGACAATTAAAGGACCATGAACTACCTTATAAAGAAGGTTCCTGGGAGAAATTTGCCTCAAGTTATGGCGTTTCAGCACATCGTTCTTCGAATTGGAAATACTGGAGTGCTGCTGCGGCCGTGTTATTGTGTTTTGGTGTGGGGTATTGGGGGCTAAAGAAGAATGTGGAGACTGATTTACCGGAAGTAGTGTTAACACATCTGCCGGAACGAGAAGATGTGTTAGGCGACAACAAAGATTTAAAAGAATCCATCCAGCGTTCATTATCGGATATTAGGGGCGGTAGGGCTTTAAGTCCAGAGGTATTAGCACTGCAAAAGCCCTATACCTATTCTGTACCAACGGCTCATCCGACAGAAAGTTTGGGTAATCACCACTTGATATTAGGTGCTGGGCGATTAATGCAGGGGCAGGATGTGACTGTATCAGCCGATTTAGGAAGACTGCAGTCCATGCAATTGAAAAATAATTCATTTTCAGCGCAGGTTGGCGTACCTGATAATGAAGCGGAACGGGCAAGCGCGTCAACAAATAACACGTTGACGAATAAAACCGTTATTGCATCGACCAATTCAGGGCTAATCCCGCCTGTTAATCAAACGCAACGTGACGCTGTAAAACTCGCGCAATTGTATGATGCGCAACAAGGGAGAACAAGAACTAGTGTTGTTCACACGAACATTCCTCAAGATAAAAAATGGGAAATGGGCGCTTTTGTATCCCCAGCCTCTACATCGGAAAGCATAACGCTCGGTGGTGGGGTCGCGCTAGCCTATAATATTTCGAGCAAAGTAAGTCTTCGTTCAGGAGCTTCCATTCAACATTATGGAGCTGTTTCGGGTAATTCACCCATTACTCCTGCAATGGGATCAAATTCTCTTAATGCAGATGCGCCAAATTATATTTCTCAATCGAATTTGAATAATTCCTTTGCGATGCGGGCAGCAGATGCAAAAGATGCAAAGAGTAATGAACGGGTTTCAGGTAAAATCCTAACAGTTGATATCCCATTGGATGTTAGATACGCGATAAACAAGAATTTCTATACCTCAGTCGGTGTATCCTATGTTGGTGTATTGGATCAGGAACGGGCAACGATCTATGAAACAAATAATACGGAGTACAGACAAAAATCTCAAGACAAAAATGTTGATGATAAAGGTGTGAACGGCTTTATTAATTTTTCAGTTGGTCGGAAACAGAAAGTTGGAAAATTATCCATTTCTGTAGAGCCTTATTATAAAGCTCCAATCGGAAATTTGAAATCATCCGATTTGAACTATAGCAACGGGGGAGTGAAAATAATTACTAGTTTTTAAATAGCATAATGTTATAAAAAAAGCCGCAGTAAGCTTGAAGTTTACTGCGGCTTTTTTTATAGTCTGCAAATTGGGGTTTATTAAATTTCATCAACGCGAACCCAACCCATTCCTGCGGCTTTCGCACCTTCAACTCCAGGGGTCCCGTCTTCGTAGACCAGGCATCTTTCCGGAGCAATATTCAATTGAGCAGCTGCCAAAAGAAAGGGTTGTGGTGAAGGTTTTCCCTCAGCTGTATCTCCAGCACAAACCAGTGTTTCCAAATCATCCCATACACCAATGGTGGTTAATGTCATGGATAAGGTTGTTCTGGTTCCTCCTGAAACGGCAGCGATGTGTTTTTTACCTTTCTGATATTTTAGATGTTCAACAACGTAATCTACAGGCTTAGTCTTGAAAACATACTCGTCTCGAAAAATAGTAGACTTTAGTGTGGAAAATTCTTGATAATCGAAATCTACCTCATAGCGTTTGCTGATTTCCTCTGCAACAGCCACAGTGGGCCATCCGGCAGTTTCATCAATCAAATTGACATCCAACTCGACTCCGTATTGTTTGGCTGCAGCTTTATAGGCTTGTTTATGTGCGTCCATATTATCTGCCAGGGTACCATCGACATCAAATAATAGTGCGTCGTAGGATTCGGCAAGAAGGTTTAGTAATTCAAATTTTCGTTGTGATTCAGGTGACATATACTTTTAATAGTGAGCAGTAAAAATAAAAAAATATAATTGGACGAGCAAAAAAGAAGCCTTTCCCTTGTTACAAGGAAAGGCTTCTTGCTGTTAGCTCCGTGGGGATTCTTCACAGAGGCAGCGTATAATTAGTGTGAACTTAAATTTTTCGCTTTCTCTTCATCGAAATTCGCTTCTAATTCAGCCAATTTTTTCTTACCGTATGCCATACGTGTAATCACAACGAATAGTACCGGAACGATAAAGATCGCTAGGAGTGTGGCTGCAGTCATACCACCAAATACCGTCCAACCGATTGTTTGGCGAGAAATTGCTCCAGCTCCATGAGATAGCATTAATGGAATAATCCCCAAGATGAAGGCAAAGGACGTCATGATAATTGGGCGTAGACGCAATTTTACAGCATCTAATGTCGCTTCATAAAGGTTCATCCCGATATCAACCCGTTCCTTAGCAAACTCCACAATTAGAATCGCATTCTTGGCAGCAAGTCCAATGATGGTGACCAGACCAATCTGTGCATAGATGTTATTATCCAATGTAGGGATTAATGTTAGGGTTAATATGGCCCCAAATACACCTAAAGGAACAGATAATAAAATAGAGAATGGTACAGACCAACTTTCGTATAATGCGGCTAAAAGCAAGAACACAAACAGGATACACAACGCAAAAATTTGGACAGTTTTTGATCCCGATTGCATCTCTTGCAGCGACAGACCGGAGAACTGATAGTCAAAACCTTCTGGTAATGTTTGTGCAGCTACTTCTTGTAAGGCTTTCAAAGCATCTCCTGATGAGTAACCAGGGGCCGAACTACCATTGATCTCGATACTTCTAAAGATATTGTAGTGATTGATGATCGAAGGCATAGTCATCAATTCATACTTAACCAGCGTACCCATAGGTACAGGGTTTCCCGACACATTATTGACATACAATTTGTTGATGTCTTCAATATTCATACGGTACGGGATATCAGCTTGTGTGACGACACGGTAACTACGACCATACTTTGTAAAATCATTCACATAGCTACTACCCAAATAGGATGATATCGTCGAATAAATACTGGAGATAGGCACGCCCATGCGTTTTGCCTGTTCGCGGTTCACTTCCAATTTGTAGTTGGGAGAGTTGGTATTAAATAGGGTATAAGCCATTCCAATTTCTGGACGTTGGTTGGCAGCCATCAAGAATTTGCCGACTGTCGCTTCGAAATCTTTGATATTTACCGTCTGTAAATCCTGTACCTGCATAGAGAAACCTCCAGATGTACCTAGACCCGGAATTGCTGGTGGCGTTACCGCCAACACCCTTGCTTTGGTATAGCCCTGGTATTTACCCATAATCATACCAGCGATATCGTTTGCCGTGCGTGTACGGGTTTCCCAAGGTTTAAGCGAAACGAACACTGTTGCACCATTGGATTTAAACGCGCGGTTCAAAATATTGATACCGGAAATTGCAGTAACATACTTGATTTCTGGAAATGTCTTGTGTAGATCGGCTTCAATCTCTTTAAGAACTTCATTTGTACGCGCAGAAGAAGAACCTTCTGGCAATGTAATACCGGCGAAAAATGCACCACCATCCTCTGAAGGAATAAATCCAGTTGGTTTGGTTGTAAACATCCAGCCTGTTCCGATAAAAATACATAACAGAATAATCAATACCAGTGGTGCTTTTTTGATAGCCTGTTTTACACCATTTGAGTACCTGATGGTCACTTTTTCAAACCAAATATTAAATTTGTAGAAAAATTTATTCAAACCTTTAGCGCCTTCATGTACTGCTGTTGGTTTTAATAAAATCGAACATAATGCTGGAGTTAACGAAAGGGCAATAAATGCAGACAACATAACGGATACAGCGATCGTGATGGCAAATTGTTGATACAATTTACCGACCATCCCAGGGATAAAACCTACAGGAACGAATACGGCAGCCAAAATTAATGCAATTGCAATAACCGGAGCGGTGATATCGCCCATAGCGCGACGTGTCGCTTCTTTTGCATCCAGCTTATAATGGTCGATATAGTGCTGCACAGCTTCCACCACAACGATGGCATCATCCACCACAATACCGATGGCCAATACAAAGGCGAGCATGGTCAGGTTGTTGACCGAAAAGCCAAACATCAGGAAGAAGATGAATGTACCGATGATGGATACCGGAATTGCCAATACGGGGATTAATGTTGCCCTCCAGCTTTGAAGGAAGAAAAATACCACCACTGTTACCAGGATCAATGCTTCAACTAGGGTATGGATAACCGAAGAAATTGAGGCATTTACTACCGAAACTGTCTCGTAACTGATGGTATAATCTACATCCGTTGGAAAAGATTTCTTTAATTTTTCCAATGCTGTCACAATACCTTCTGCGGATTCTACGGCATTTCCTCCCGGGGTCTGGTTAATCATCATCGCAGATGAGGTCATACCATTTACGGTAGATGATGTACCATAATTAAATTGACCCAATTCAACACGTGCAACATCCTTTAAAAGTACGATAGATCCATCTTTGTTGGTTTTTACAACGATGTTTTCAAAGTCTTCCGGATTCGAAAGGTCACTATCGGTAATGATTGGATATTCAAATACTGTCGAAGACTCTTGTGGACGTCCACCCACACTACCACCAGGTATGCGGGAGTTTTGTTCCGCAATCGCTGTCGATACATCGGCCGGGGTCATGCTTAGATTAGCCAATTTATTTGCATCTAGCCATACACGCATTGAAAATGGCTGACCAAAAGCCGTTACGTCACCGACACCTTTCACACGTAAGAGCGCGTCTTTAACGTATAAGTTATTGTAATTGGCCAAGAAATTTTCATCTCTCGTTCCTTTTGGTGAAGTTAAGGCAACCAACATCAGGATATCGTTATTGGCTTTACGGGTCGTAATTCCCAGACGTCTCACAGCTTCGGGAAGGGCTGGTTCAGCGATTCCCACGCGGTTTTGTACGTCTAAGGTCGCAATATCGATATCCGTACCTACTTCAAATGTCACCGTAATTGTTGCTTGACCATTTGACGTACTATTGGACGACATATAAATCATGCCAGGTGTACCATTGATCTGACTCTCGATAAGAGTTGTCACGGTTTGTTCAACCGTCTGTGCATCAGCTCCGGTGTAATTGGCCGTAACCGTTACTGTTGGAGGTGCAATAGAAGGATACTGGCTAATTGGCAACGTGGATACTGCAATGATCCCGATAATTGAAATCAATATCGAAATAACGATTGCGGTAACTGGCCTCTTAATAAATACTTCTGAAATCATTCTATATCTTTTAGATTCTCTTTAAAAAATTAATGGTGTTATTTTCCTTGAGGTGCTCCTTTCGCAGCCTGTTGGGCAGCGACAGCAGCATCAACTACTTTAACTCCATTTTGGACATTCATGGTACCGTCGACGATAATCTTTTCACCGTCTTTGACACCTTCTTTAATCACAATTTTATCACCAGCTTTAATACCTAATTTTACTTGACGTATTTCAGCTTTGCTGCTATCATTCACAGCATAAAGGTTAAATACCCCGAGCTGTTCAAAGACAGCTTTGTAAGGTACAACAACTTCTTCTGTAGCCGAGGTTGTTGATACATTCATCGTAATATTCATACCAGCCCGCAATTCGTTGGCATTGTTCGGGAAAGTAGCCCGCACTTTGATTGTTCCGGTAGCAGGGTCAACTGCGCGGTCAATGGTTGTGATCGTTCCTTTGCCTTCATAAGTGCTTCCATTTGGCAATAAAAGAGAAAGGTCCGAAGAGGAATGGCTGCTTTGCAATTGGGTAAATTTGGCAATATCCTTTTCGTTTACCTGAAACTCAACAGCAATTGGACTGGTTGAAGACAAGGTATTCAATAGGGTTGTGCCTGGGTTAACTAAAGCTCCCAAACGCACCTGTGATATCCCTACAGTACCACTGAAAGGAGCGCGGATCGTTGACCGTGATAAGTTTGTATTTGCAGTGACCAATGCCGCACGAGCCGACTCTACCTGTGCCTGAGAAGCCGCTACATTTGATACTGCATTGTCAAAAACCTGCTTCGCAATCGCGTCTTTATCGGCCAATGTCTGGTAACGTGCTAAATCTCTTTTTTGTCGGTCCAAATCAGTCTGTGCGACCTGTAAGCTTGCTTTAGCTTGTTGGACAGCTGCGTTGTAGCGTGTTCCATCAATTTCATAAAGAGCTTGTCCTGCGGAAACTACTGCACCGTCAGAAACATATATTTTTGTGATATAGCCGCTTACTTCCGCATATAGATCTGCTTCGTTCAACGGTTTGACTGTTGCTGGATAGCTGATTGTACCTGTAACAGTCTCATGCGATGCGACACCAAAGCTGACAGGGACAACTTTTTCAGCCTGAGCCTGTGCTGCACCTTGCTTTTTTGCATCTTTATTTCCACAAGAGGTCCATACTAATGCCGTCCCAAGGAAGAAAGCGAATAATAATTGTCTTTTATTCATGATTTGTATTAGTTTCCGTTTATTGATTAATTTGTGTGGATTGCCCCAACTGCTTTCTGAACATCCAATTTACTTGACAATAGCGCATAAAGGGAGTTCAAATAATTGAGCTGTGTTGTTTTGAGATCAGTCTCTGCTGTCATTAAATCGAGGTAAGTTTTGATACCTTCGTCATATTGAAGTTTGATTGTCTCGTATACTTCTTTGGAGAGATCCACATTTTCTTTAGCTGTTTTCCAGTCATTTAAATTTGCATTATAGGTTGCCTTTGCCAACGAATATTCTGTGTTAATGCTGTTTTCTAAATTTTTGATATCCCAGTCAATTCTTTCTTCCTGCAATCTGGATTTATTGATTTGTTTTTTACGTTTAAACCCGTCGAAAATTGAAAAAGAAACATTTAGGCCAGCTACTGAACCCGGGAAATTGTCGGAATAAAGCTTACTGAATTTATCATTTCTATAGTTGAATGCGTAATTATAAAAGGCACTTACGCTTGGTAAATATGTCCATTTATAATACTGTGTGCTCAACTGTTGAATCTTTTTCGATGTTTCCAATTGTTGGAATTCAATTCGATTAGAGACACTTATTCCTGCAGTTGTATCAAGTAGAATCTCTGATTCCATACTGCTATTGTCAAATGAAAGCGTCAAATTTTTGCTTTTATCCAAAGCTAGCAATTGTTTAAGGTATTCGTATTTATATTTACGAAGCTCAACCGTTCTTTTCTCGTCAGCATTCGAATTTGCCAACGCAATTTGCGCTCTCTTATAGTCGGTTTTATCAACTAAACCCACATCATATTGTGACTTCGCATCTTTCAATTGTTTTTGAAGGCGAGCAATATTTTCGCGAACAATCTTGATCTGCTCTTCCGAGGTAAGGATGTCATAATAGGCTTTACTGACTTCCACAACAGCTGTTATTTTTTTGTTCTCCGTATTTTGTTTATTACCGAGACGTACCAGCTCAGCGGCTTTTTTTGCCTGCATTAGCTCCGGATTAAGGATCTGTTGGTCTGCTTGAAGCGTTAAGGCACTCGCATTGTTCTGCCCCATTTTGATATTATTTCCGCCAATATTTGCTAATGGAACAATGACATTATAATTGTAACTTCCTTTTAGACCCAATTGAGGGTACCAACCTGAAAGGGAGATGTCAATATCTTTTTCACCGATGGCCTCGTCCAATTGTGCTTGTTTTACAGAGATTTGATTACGTAAGGCGTAATCAATCAGCTGCTGAAGTGTTGCATTTGCCGGCAAGTTTTCAGATTGCTGTTGTGCAAATCCTGTATTACTCAAAAGCGACAGGGCCGCCAAGGAATAAACGATTCTATTAAACTTCATATATGTAATTAATTATTTTTTTCTCTATTAATAGCTCCATCCCAAATAATCCCAATTAAATCTTCTACATTCTGTTCAGAGAATTTGAGATCTTTAAATTTGATACTGTGAACAGTGGATAAGGCTACACCAATATAACTGGCCACCAAAAGATGGACGTCTACCTGTTTCAATATTTTTCGGTCAATGCCTTCTTGTAAAAAATCAACAACTTTATTTTGTCCACCTACAGGTTCTTGTATCTCAGCTTTGTTTTTCTCGTAATAAGGAGACGAAAAAAACTGTTCAAAAAAACTGAAGATATGCCCATTTTCTAAATAGAACTTGACAAAGTTGCGCCAGATATGAATAAAGGAATCTTTATAATCGAAATCATCTTTTATACCATCAAAAATGTAATCATTCAGTAATGTTCTACAATGCTTGAACAGTGCAAAGATTAGGTCATCTTTTGATGGAAAATAATGGTAGATAGTTCCTATTGCTACATCAGAATCTTGTGCGATTTTGCTCATCGGCGTTCCATGGAAGCCGTTTGTTTGTATAAGTTTTAGTGTGCTGGCAAGTACTGCCGCAATTTTTTCATTGGAATTCATCAATCGAACGTTCATTCGGTTGCAAAATTAACGATTAATTTGGATCCAAAATGTCAGAATATTGTTATAAATCAATAAATATAAAACGATTTGAACCAATAATACAATAAGGAAAAAAAGGTGAAATTGTTTTCAACTTTTTATTTTTTTTGATGGGCGGAGGGGAAGTAGTGCCAAGAGTGCCAGGGTTGTAGCTTGATTGTCGCTTGCAGATTGGCCCGAAGATCTTTCTTAGAGGAGGTGGATCGGTTGCATAGAAAAAAAAGCGTTGGCTTATAAAACCAACGCTTTTTTCTATTTACAATTTTTTAAATTTTTCTCCACTTCTTCCAGAGGATATAGATTCTTTCCTTTATTGATCTTGGTATTGATGTATGTTAATACATAAGCGATATCAATTGCAGAAAGATTTGAAGCGGGCATGGTATTATTAAACTTTTTGCCTGCTACTTCAAGTTCTCCGGAAGTCCCGTGCTTGATGATACAAGCAAGCTCCTGACGATGCGTTTGCAGAAAGGTAGTATCGGTTAGGGGAGGATAGAGATTTCCCAATCCTTCACCTTTCTCTCCATGACAATTTTGACAATGTGTTCGGTATACCTTTTGACCATTAACCGCATATTGTGCCGTTTTGATATCAACTTCCTGCTGACAACCAATCAAGATCGATAAAATAACCCCGATCGTTATACCTGTTGTTAAGAGAATGCGCATGTTACTTTTTAGCCCCACTCAAGAGTAAAGGTAAATCGTTTATCAATTTTTTCACCTGCTCATCGTTTGTACCGTCGTAGGCACCCCGAATTCTTTTATCCTTATCTATTAAGACAAGGTAACCTTGATGATCGTAACCACCAGGTGCATTTTTATCTTCAGCGGTATAAACCAGGTATTGATTGGCTAGACCATATATTTCTGCTTTAGTCCCCGAAACAAATTGCCAGTGATTATTGGTTACACCCAATTTATTGGCATAATCTTTCAGAACATAGGGTTGATCGTATTTAAAGTCTATACTATGGGACAGGAAACGAACTTCTTCATTATCCTTGTATTGCTGGTATATCTTTAATAGGTTGCGATTCATCGTCGGACAGATACTTGGACAATGGGTAAAGAAGAAGTTGGCGATATATACTTTACCCTCAAAATCTTTATCTGAAATCATTGTACTATCCTGATTGAGCAGTTTAAAAGGTGGAATAGTATGATAGACTGTATCTACGATTTGTTTTCCATCAACTGTTTTTTCTACAGCTTCTCTTTCGCCATAGATGGGTAGGCTTGTCTGGCTATTGTTTTTACAGGAAAATAAACCGAGTAAAAGGCCAGTTGCGCAGTAAAATTTAGTTATGGATCTCATGTGTTTAATAGTTTTGTTTGTAAAAGCTTGATTCCATCTTTACACGAACAATTTAATGTTAATCTAAAGCGGGGTGGACTGCGTTATTTGAATTTTTGGATTTAAAAATTCTTTAATTTGTCTTGGCTTTCTTTAGAAACATTATCAAATATTTTTTTCATATCACTTACTTTTTGCAGCTCTGTTTCAAAATATTTAACATCTGTTGAATCTGGGTTATATCCTTTCATCCAGTCCATCATATGGTCTGTAGCACTTTCTAAATTAGCTTTCAATGTGCTTAGCTCTTTTCTTGTTAAATTGGTGTCTAAATCAGACTTAGTTGTTTTTAGGTTTTTTAAATTTGCCAAAATAGAATCTATCTTAACAGCATCGCGGTCGAAATGAGCGATTTGAGGCATAATTTCATCATGTATCTTAATAGTTGAATCTTGCAGGGCTTTTACACCTGTTGCACCATTTCCCTGAGTTCCACATGCTGCTATTGCCAAGGATGCGATAGCTACAAACGCGATTTTATTCATGTTTTTTGTTTTTTTGGTAATTGGACAAATATATTAATTTCTTATGGCTCAATATTTCGATTTCTGGAAGGGAATGTAAAATTCAAGTCACGAATATAGGTTTCACAACGTACCGTGGCACAGAGATCGCCAGACTTATCTTTAATTTCCAGGGTAAAATCTTTTACTACTTTGCCTTTTGTACGGATAATATGGGCACATTCTTCAAGGATTTCCTCGGAGAGTTGCACAGAATATTCCACGCTGGTTTTGCCGGGTTTCTTAAAGGTGATCTGTGATGATTTTAACCAGGCCACCGTTTTTTTAAAACCAATCTTTTGAAGATACTGATCAATGAGGATGGGGAATATTGGATCTGCTGCAGAAAAGATCGTTCCGCCAAATAATGTTTTGTTGGTATTGATATTGAATGGTGTCTTATAAATTTTTACTTTGGCGCCTTGGAAGCCGGGGCTAATTTTTTTAACCCAGATTCCCTGAAATAGAAATGGTGGGTAAATACGTAATAGCCATGTTAAGGCAAGTGGACTATATCTCATGATGCAAAAGTAAAACAATGTGTCGGATTATTTTTCGAAATCTTGGTTTTATAGCTTCACTATGGTATTTTTACAGATCAAAAAACCTAAAATGTCAACAATAAAAGAAAAACAATCCAGCAAAAAAGTATGGTTACTGGTTATGATTGCATCACTGGGCTATTTCGTCGATATCTACGATTTGATTATTTTCTCCATAGTTCGTATTCAGTCCTTCACTGATATTGGCGTCCCTGCGGAAGAAATGCGGGTAAAGGGTGAATTTGTGCTCAATATGCAAATGGGCGGTTTGCTGTTGGGTGGAATTCTTTGGGGGATTATAGGGGATAAATTTGGACGTTTAAAAGTGCTTTTTGGATCGATTCTTTTATACTCTGTAGCGAACATTGCAAATGGTTTTGTACATGATGTGCTTATGTATGGTATTATTCGTTTTATAGCGGGCGTTGGATTGGCCGGAGAACTGGGGGCGGGAATTACCTTGGTTTCTGAAAGTATGCATAAATCAAAACGCGGTTATGGGACCATGTTGGTTGCCGGTGTCGGTGTTTTAGGCGCTATATTGGCCTATTTTGTCTCGGAAGAATTTGACTGGCGGACGGCCTACTTTGTCGGTGGTGGAATGGGCTTACTGTTGTTACTGTTGCGCATTGGCTCTTTTGAATCAGGATTATTTAAGGATCAAGATAAATCGGGTGTTGTGAAAGGAGATATCCGTATGCTTTTTACAAATAAAAGCCGGTTAAAACGGTATGTTAACTGTCTCTGTATTGGCCTTCCAATCTGGTTTGTTGTCGGTGTTTTGGTTACACAGGCTCCGGAAATCGGCAAGGCCTTAGGGGCTACAGGTACATTGAGTGCTGGTCAAGGGGTGATGTTTACCTATATCGGTATTTCTATTGGGGATGTACTGGCAGGAATATTCGCACAGATTTTAAAATCCCGCAAAAAAGTGGTGTTTATATGTCAATTAATTATCATTGGAAGTTCACTATGGTATTTATTGAGTGATGGTATTACAGCGACAAAGTTTTTAAGCCTTGCCTTTATAATGGGCTTAGGAGTAGGGTATTGGGCAACCTTTGTGACTATCTCAGCGGAACAATTTGGTACAAATCTCAGAGCAACTGTTGCAACGACGGCCCCCAATTTTGTACGGGGTGCACTCATTCCATCAACAATGCTATATGGACTTCTAGTAAATGCATTTGGAATTGTGCCAGCAGCAATTACAATGGTTGTCGTTCTTTCGGGTATAGCAATTTATTCGTTGACTCAGTTAGAAGAAAGCTTTGATAAAGATTTAGACTATCTGGAAGAGTAGTCAATAAATAGCTATTTTTTTCGTCCCGGACATTTTTTACAGCGTTTGCCTTCTTTATATTTTTTGCAACACTTTTTAAAGCAGGCACAAGAAAAGTCAGAAAAAGGGTTCATAGCCGTATTCCGAAACTGAAACAACCCGGCTTTATTTTCTGACTCATCGATCTCCAACACAGATTCAATAACTTCGTTCATAATACAAAGTTACAATTTGTTTAAAACAATTCTAAATAATAGAATTGTTTTTACATTTTTTTGATAAGATTTTCAATTATTTTAGGGAAGTACTGATGTTCAAGTTGCTGCCCTTTAAATTTAATAATGTCTAAAGTATCGTTGGGATCCACTTTGAATCGTGCTTGGTATATAATTTCCCCCTCGTCAAAATGTTCATTTGCGAAGTGGATCGTAATGCCATGTTCCTCTTCCTTATTGGCCAAAACGGCTTTGTGCACATGGTCACCATACATACCTTTGCCACCATATTTTGGTAGGAGAGCAGGATGTATATTTATAATTTGATTTGGAAATGCTTTCAGAAGGTTATTGGGAACGAGCCAAAGAAAACCCGCCAAAACAATCAGATCAATATTTAAGTTTTTAAGAATATTGACAACGTTGTCGGTTTTGTAAAATTCGTCACGATCAAATATATGTGCAGGTATTTCAAAATTGTCGGCTCGTTGAATAACGTAAGCATCAGGGTTATTGGATAAAATCAAGGCAACCTCAGCTTCATCTGAATACTTGAAATGTTCCATTATTTTTTGAGCATTGGACCCTGAACCTGAAGCAAAAATAGCAATTCGTTTTTTCACGATTAATAAGTATTAATAGATTTGATCGATTTAAAAATTAGCCCAAACTTACGGATTTTTTGTAAAAAAACTAAAATAATAGTTGACTGAAGCGCATTTTTAAGTATTATTGATTAAAATTAATTGAATAGTCACTGTTGGTTTAAATTTCTTTAACATGAGGTTCCTTTGTTCCCTATTTTTTGTAAGTGTATTTTTCTTATTTCAACCTGTTTTTGCACAGGCACCCAAAACACTTCCATCGTTTACTTTTGAGGAGGTCTATCAGGCTAACAAGTTTAATTCGGACAAGCTTCCAAAATCGGGTTATATTGTGTTGGATTTTTACGACCCGGGTTGTGGCCATTGCCAGAAAATGGGCGCTGGTATCGCACAGCACTTGTCCAAATTCAAGAATGTATCCTTCTATTTTATCTCCATGAATGACAAGCCTTATGTCGATGGATTTATTAATATGCATGCGAAGGCATTGAAAAGTGCCGCAAATGTCAAATTCTTGTTTGATGCTGGAACTCAATTTATTGAGAAATTTAAGCCAAGCAATTACCCTTCGCTTTATATCTATGATGCAAAAACCAAAGTATTGGTACAGCATTTGGACGGCGAAGACGATATAAACAAGTTGTTAAAAGCTTTAGGTATTACAGGTTAAATGTTTAAAAATTAGCAATAAAAAAAAGAACGTCCGATAGTACTATCGGACGTTCTTTTTTTTATTGTTCTTGTTTATTGATGAACACAAATTTACCGTCGAATACATCCAGACGAATAATCGAATCGCGATTTACTTTTCCGGATAAAATTTCCTTTGATAATTCATTTAAAATTCGTTTTTGAATAACACGTTTTAATGGCCTAGCCCCATAAATAGGGTCATAACCAAGCTGTGCCAACCAATCCATTGCTTCATCAGAAGCCGTAATGAATATATTTTGTTCGGCCAGCTGTTTCTGAACATGTGCAAATTGTAAACGAACAATATCTCCAATTTCGTCTCGACTTAATGGCGTAAACATAATCACTTCATCGATACGGTTCAAAAACTCGGGACGAATCGACTGTTTTAAAAGATCGAAGACCTCATTCCGTGTTTTGGCGATAATTTCATCCCGATTATCATCGGTCAGATGACTGAAATTCTCCTGTATAATGGTTGACCCCGTATTGGAGGTCATAATGATAATGGTGTTTTTGAAGTTTACCGTACGACCTTTGTTGTCTGTAAGATGGCCATCATCCAATACCTGCAATAGGATATTGAATACATCGGGATGAGCTTTTTCAATTTCATCTAACAAAACAACAGAATAAGGTCTTCTTCGGACTGCTTCAGTCAACTGTCCGCCTTCATCATAGCCGACATATCCCGGAGGCGCTCCGATTAAACGAGACACTGCGTGTCGTTCTTGATATTCCGACATATCAATACGAACCATGGATTGTTCGTCGTCAAATAAGAACTCGGCAAGTGCTTTTGCAAGTTCGGTTTTTCCGACTCCAGTAGTCCCCAAAAATATGAACGATCCTATTGGTCGTTTCGCATCATTTAATCCAGCACGTGATCGACGAATGGCATCGGAAATAGCTTCTATTGCTTCATCCTGACCGGCGACACGTTTATGAAGCTCTTCCTCTAGATTCAGTAATTTTTCGCGTTCTGATTGAATCATTTTACTCACAGGTATTCCCGTCCATTTTGCAACAACATCAGCAATGTCTTCTGAAGTAACTTCTTCTTTGAGCATACGCTTACTTTCTTGTTTTTCGGCGAGTTCAGCCTTTAGTTTGTCCACTTTTTCTTGCGCTTCTTTAATTCGTCCATAACGAAGTTCTGCTACCTTTCCATAGTCTCCGGAACGCTCGGCCTGCTCAGCTTCGAGTTTGTAGTTTTCAATATTCTCAATCTCTTGATTGACATTGTCAACAAGACTCTTTTCTTCTTGCCACGATGCTCTCAACGTATCTCTTTCTGCAGATAGATTAGCGATACTTTCCGACAGTTCTGCGACTTTTTTATCGTCATTTTCACGTTTCAAAGCTTCACGCTCAATTTCCAATTGCATGATACGACGTTCAAGCTCATCGACAGCTTCCGGTACAGAATCCATTTCAAGGCGCAATTTGGATGCTGCCTCATCAATTAAATCAATCGCTTTATCTGGTAGAAAACGATCGGCAATATAGCGCTGTGACAATTCCACTGCAGCAATGATAGACTCATCCAGAATGCGTACCTTATGGTGTGTTTCGTAGCGTTCTTTTAGGCCACGGAGAATGGAAATGGCATCTTGCGTGTCAGGTTCTTCAACCATAACTTTCTGGAACCTGCGCTCCAATGCTTTATCTTTCTCAAAGTATTTTTGGTATTCGTTTAAGGTTGTCGCTCCAATTGCACGTAGTTCACCTCTAGCTAACGCCGGTTTGAGGATATTAGCCGCATCCATTGCGCCTTCACCACCACCAGCACCCACTAATGTATGGATTTCATCGATAAAGAGTATAATGTCTCCATTGGAATCGGTAACTTCTTTTACAACCGCTTTTAGACGTTCTTCAAATTCACCTTTATATTTAGCTCCGGCAACCAAAGCGCCCATATCTAAGGAAAATACAATCTTAGATTTTAAGTTTTCAGGTGCGTCGCCTTTTATAATTCTGTAAGCAATACCTTCCGCAATAGCCGTTTTACCAACCCCAGGTTCACCAACGAGTATTGGGTTGTTTTTGGTACGACGGGAGAGTATCTGCATCACCCGTCTAATTTCCTCATCACGGCCGATAACAGGATCCAATTTGCCGGATTCGGCATATTCATTTAAATTTCGTGCATATTTCCCCAGAGCATTATAGGTGGCCTCCGCATTTTGATCGGTTACCCGACTGTTTCCGCGCAATTCTTTTATGGCGGTCTTTAAGTCTTTTTCTGTAACGCCCTGTGACTTAAGTAATGTTGAGGTCTTATCAGAGGTCGCCAGGATACCCAATAATAAATGCTCTACCGAGACAAATTCATCATTGAATTCTTTGAGATAGCCCTGTGCTTTCTGAAGTGCATTGTTGGCATCGCTACTTAAATAAATATTGCTACCACTAACCTTCGGAAAACCTTCAATTTGTTTGTCAAGTTCAGTTCCGAGGTAGCTGATGTTGACATTTAACTTTTTTAATAAGTGGCTGACAACATTTTCATCCACTGTGAGTAAAGCTTTTAAAATATGCGCTGTCTCAATCGCCTGTTGTTGATGGCCAGCCGCAATTTCGGATGCTTTTTGTATAGCCTCTTGGGCTTTAATTGTATAGTTGTTAAAATTCATTTTTATTCTCTTATTTAAAGTTTCGTTGATACATATTGGTTATAACAATTGAAGTGCCATTCGGTTTTTAAGCCATACTTCGGAAAAAATGGCAATATTTTTTATTGAATCATGACAAATTTTCAGTTATTGAAAATAATGCGCTTGATTTTTAAATAATTGGCTTAACAGGGTATAAAATTCTTGAAATCGACTTGCATTTTTGGTTTAAGCTTTCGATATTTGCAGCATCTTAAAACGGTCAGACGTTGTAAGATTGAAAAGAAGTAACGCCTCTTTAGCTCAGCTGGTAGAGCAACTGACTTGTAATCAGTAGGTCATTGGTTCGATTCCGATAAGAGGCTCTTTTAAGCAACATGCATTAAACTTCTTTAAAAAGCCTCTTTAGCTCAGCTGGTAGAGCAACTGACTTGTAATCAGTAGGTCATTGGTTCGATTCCGATAAGAGGCTCTTTGAGCGACACTCATTAAAATTCATGTGAAAGCCTCTTTAGCTCAGCTGGTAGAGCAACTGACTTGTAATCAGTAGGTCATTGGTTCGATTCCGATAAGAGGCTCATAAAAAAGATCCCCAAGATTTCTTGAGGATCTTTTTTTGTTTAGTCCAAACTAAGTTGTGCTGCTGTAGCGATTTTCTTTGGTATATCTGTGTTATCCATTTTCTGACTGAATTGCTCGGAGCCAACTCCGATCGCATATACCGGTGCATAGGCGGCCGAATGGTTGTTAGAGGCCCAGCTTATTGATCCCATCCGATTTAAGATTGAAATACTCAATGCGGCTATTTTGTCGTCGCTTGCGTAAAGGCTTTTTGCGGTTTCATTGTGGTGATCGACAAAGCTTTTTTGATAGGCAGCTTCTAAAGCATTACGATCAGTTTCATGGATTGTAATTTTGGAAAATAAACCAGTTTGAGCAGCAATGAGATTCTTGAGATCGTCCCATGTTGCATTTGGATTATTCTTACGAAGGTTGCCAATTGCGTTCGAAAGTTCTGCATGCGAGGTTTTTTGGTGGGACAAGAATTTTGTTTTCAGCGAAGAACTTCCATTACCGACACCTAATCCTCCTGTTTCATGGTCCGCCGTAACGACTATAAGTGTTTCATTTGGGAATTTTTTATAAAAATCATAGGCGAGTTGTACGGAGGCATTGAAATCCAATACTTCCTGAATCGTTGTAGCCGCATCATTTGCATGGCATGCCCAATCAATTTTTCCACCTTCAATCATTAAAAAGAAACCATTTGTATTGTTTTTATGCAGTGAAGTGATAGCTGCAGATGTGATATCTGCCAATTTTAAATCACTTGGCTTTTGGTCTATGGCATATTTAAGGGCATCTATAGGACTGCCATCTGAATTCATCAATATGATCTTATCTGATTTATTTGGTAGTTGTGCATAAGCATCTTTTCCTTTAAGCACTTTATAGCCGGCTTTTTCTAATATGGGGAAAAGCGATGGCGCCTTTTTATGATCAAATGTTGTTTCGGGTTTGAGAAAATTGGATCCGCCAAAAAAGTCAAAATTGGAAGTGACAATTTCTTTACCGATTTCATAATACATGTCGCGGTCTGCTTGGTGCGCATAAAATGAAGCTGGGGTAGCGTGGTCTATGCTGACGCTTGTAATAATACCGACTTTCTTTCCTTTTTGCTTTGCGGCATAAGCTATACTCTTATAGGGGACAGTTCCTGTACTGTCCATACCGATAACGCCATTTTTGGTTTTTTTTCCAACGGCTAATGCGGTACCTCCAGCGCCTGAGTCCGTTACGCCATTGGAGAGTGAATGTGTGGAGGCAAATCCAACATGAGGAAATTGGGTAAACACAAGTGGGATGGGATTATCTTTATGCTGTACTTCAGCTTGATGAATTTCGGTGAGATTAACCTGGTTGAGGCCCATGCCATCACCAATTAAGTAAAAGATGTATTTTGCTTCTTGGCCAAAAGAGGGGAAAACATGTACAAAAACGAGGAGAAACAGAAATAAAACGTGTTTTTTCATTTGAATGGTTGTTATTTTAAAAAAACACAAATTACAGCCTTAGGATTAGCTTACTGTTAATTCAATATTATGAATTGTTTTTTTACTTGTTTCAACTGGTTTCTGCTGCTAATTTCTGGATATCTTTCACGGTTACAGTATGGATACCTGTTGTGTAGTGATTGATCGCCTGTAACATTGCCATAGCAACTTGTCCCACTGAAAGAGGCTCGTATGTTTTGAATAATCCTATTGTATTAAAGATACGAAGAGCAGCTATGGCTGTTTTTTCACCCAAGCGATCTGTATTTGGTCGGATTAGTCCTCCAGGCTGGAAAATAATAAGCCGATTGAAATCAAGTGCCTTAACATCCTGTTCAAGGCTTCCTTTCATGCGGTTATAAAAAATTTTTGATGCAGGATCCGCAAGGACAGCCGATAATAAGAGAAAGGTAGGAAAACCATTTTTTTTAGCCAATGCCGCAAATTGCAAATTAAGATCATGATCTATTTTCCATTGTGCATCTTTACTGCCTGCGTCTTTTAATGTGGTGCCAAGGCAGGAAATTGCGACATTGCCCTGTATCACTTGCTCAAAATCCGTTAGATTTTCGAAATCTACGATAACCTGTTTCAATTTAATGTGCTCCTCAAACGAGACACGTCTTAAAAGCACTACGATTTCCGTAATTTCCTTAGATTTTAACATCAATTGAACGAGCGCCCTTCCTGTAGCGCCAGAACCGCCTATTAAAACTACCTTCATTATTTCCTTACTTCTTTTCTTTACTAATTATCTTGTATTAATTGCTTTACTGAGCGTTATTTGCCGAGATGATTGAGCATGCAATTAATCTTTATAATTAGGCTTGCCCGGAGTAAAGCGAACAATAGATTGATCCAATCGGAGGGTGTCTGCGACGGTAATCAAGTCTTCTTCGACGATAAAATTTTGATCAATAGCGGTTTTTATTGTCGTAAAATCCTCTTGATCGGCGTCCTGAAAATAGAGGAGGGATTGAATAGTAGATACAGCCACCAGTTCGAGTAATTCGTCTTCACCTTCGTATCCAACGTAGAAAAAATCTGCCATAACAATGATATTTGATGTTATACGAATATACTTTTTTTCTTTTTAAAATTTGTCAATTAGCGCGAGAACTTATTAAATTGTGATAAAGGCTATGTCAAAAAGTTGTTGAAATTTGAGTTTCTTTTAGACAGATGTGGGTAGCCATCGTAAAATACATTATATTTGATATAGTCATTTTAAAGATAATTAACAATAAGTTTTGATAACGATGGATAAAGAGCAGATACAAAATTGGTTGGACAATGGATATGACATACTTCATCATGGAAGACCTGTGAAAGTTGAAGGTGATTTGTGGGATTATATCGATGGATTGGGAAGTTATGAAAATGTGTATGTTTTGCGCGAATTGATCTATTGGACGGAAGAAGAGTTGGCAAATATCGGTAAATAACGTGGAGACCCTGAAAAATCATATTCAGGATCCCGTCGGTTGTTGCCTTGTTCTAGAATATAATATTTCGCTTGAAGGCACAGCCTAATTCAATAAGGGAATCTGTTTTTGCAATTCCTGGAATGCTATCGATTTTTTCATAAAGCAATTGTCGCATATGTTCGTGGTTCTTAGCAATAATTTTTACATATAGCGTGTAATTGCCCGTAATGTAATAGCATTCTGTAACTTCTGGTATTTTCTTAAGTTCTTCAATAATTCGGCTCGAGTCATGATCTTTTTCTAAACTTAGCCCTGTAAAAGCACCCCAATCATAGCCTAGCTTTTTTTCATTTAATACAGGCTTTATACCGGCCAGTATTCCTTGTTCTGTCAATCGGTTGATTCGTTGATGGATCATCGTATTGGATACGCCCATAGCTGTTGCTATTGCAGAGTAGGCCATTCGTCCATCTTCGTCTAAATATTTTAAAATTTGTAAATCAAAATCATCGATATTATTCATTGTAGAAAGTGGTTTAAAAGTTAATTTTAGTATTTCTATGCTAATTTAGTGTTAAATTTTATTTTTCAGTCAATAAAAAAGTAAATATTGTATATTTGTTATTATTAGAAAAAATCTGAATTATGAGTACAGTAGCTAAACATGGTAAGGGCGAGATGTTCACTGCCAAAGAAGAAAAATATGGAGCGCACAATTACCATCCTCTTCCAGTCGTATTGGAAAGAGCTGAAGGAGTCATGGTGTGGGATGTTGATGGAAAATCTTATTTTGATTTCTTGTCTGCATATTCTGCTGTCAATCAGGGACACTGCCATCCGCGAATTATAGATGCTTTAAAAGAGCAAGCTGCGAAATTGACACTTACATCGAGAGCGTTTTATAATAATAAATTGGGCGATTTTGAAGAAATGCTTTGTCAGTTATTTGGGTTTGATAAGGCTTTGGTGATGAATTCGGGAGTTGAAGCGGTAGAAACGGCAATGAAGCTTTGTCGTAAATGGGCCTATCAGGTGAAAGGTGTAGCAGCCAATCAAGCGAAAATTGTTTTTGCCAAAGACAATTTCCATGGTAGGACAATCTCCGTTATATCGGCATCCAATGATCGTACTGCAACACATGAATTTGGTCCCTTTTTAGATGGCATAGTACTCGTTCCCTATAATGATGTTGATGCGCTAGAACAGTTATTCAAAGCAGATGAAAATATTGCTGGCTTTATTGTTGAGCCAATTCAGGGCGAAGCGGGTATTGTCGTTCCTGATGAGAATTATCTGATGCGTGTGAGACAGTTATGTACAAAATACAATGTATTGTTTATTGCAGACGAAATCCAAACCGGTATTGCTCGGACGGGAAGTATGTTGGCATCCTATGATATTGATGCTGCGCAGAGTCAAAGCAAACCAGATGTTCTGATTTTAGGGAAAGCGTTATCGGGAGGTGTATTGCCGGTATCGGCAGTGTTGGCAAATGATTCCATTATGTTGTGTATTAAACCGGGCGAACATGGTTCGACTTATGGTGGAAACCCGTTGGCCTGTGCAGTGGCTATGGAAGCGTTAAATGTTGTACGGGATGAAAATTTGACGCAACGGGCGTTTCAGATGGGGGCATTGTTTTTGGATGGATTGCGTCAGATTGCCGCTAAGTGCACGTTAATTACAGAAGTGCGAGGAAAGGGGCTCTTGACTGCCATTGTAATTGATGCGGATGAAGAAAGTGATTTGGCCTGGAATATCTGTCTCAAATTTAAAGAAAATGGACTTTTAGCGAAGCCTACACATGGTAACAAAATTCGATTGGCTCCGCCGCTGGTTATTACAAAAGAGCAAGTCGAGACTTGCTTAGGGATTATTGAGCGATCGTTGACTAATTTGAAATAGTGTATGGAGAAAATGATTGAATTGATCAAAAACAGATCGGATATAGGAGCAGGGACTAGGGGTTCAGATCTGGGCATCGACGCCATCGAGATAGCTGCAATTAATAAAGGAAGTCAATATTTCATTAACTATCCATTTGTTGATGTGCCGACTCGAAATAGCTCCATTTATCAGAATGATAATCATCCTTTTGCAAAACATATTCAGCAGATTTATGAACAATGCAAACAAGTAGCTTCCACCGTTGAAGATAGCTTATCTTCCGGCAATTTTCCATTGGTGTTTTCAGGGGATCATTCTTCAGCAATGGGGACGATCAGTGGTATAAAGTCCGCTTATCCTGATAAACAACTCGGTGTAATCTGGGTAGATGCGCATGCCGATATTCATTCTCCGCACACAACACCCTCAGGCAATATGCATGGAATGCCTTTAGCGGCGATGTTGAATGAGGATAATTTGCCATGCAAAATCAATGAAATAGACGAATCGACACAAGAATTTTGGAATAAACTAAAACGAATAGCTGGCCCAGTAGGTAAAATACTATCCAATCATTTGATTTATTTTGGTGTAAGGGATACGGAAGAACCGGAAGATCTGGTCATTGAACGACTTGGCATTAAGAACTATCGTGTGGAAGATACGAGACAGCGCGGAATAACCGATTGTGTGGCTGAAGCATTGAAAATCCTAGAAGCATGTGATATGATTTATATCTCTTTTGATGTGGATAGCATGGATAGTGAATTGATATCGGATGGCACGGGAACACCAGTACCTAAGGGTTTTTTGCCAAGGGAGATTGTGTTGATTTTAGAAGAGATCATCCGATCTGGAAAGGTGATTTGTTTTGAAATTGTTGAAGTTAATCCGTTATTGGACAATAAAGGTAATAAAATGGCAGAGGTGGCATTTGATATATTAGAACGGATCACTCCGCTCATTGAATTGAAATCGGGTAATTAACCGGTTTTGGGATTGTCTATTTTCAAGCCCTTTTATTGATGTGTATCGTCAATAAAAGGGCTTTTTTAATAGTATATCGTTGAGCTTGGCGGATAAAAATAAGTCAGCCTTCCTTATGTTAAAACTCGTATTGCTTTATGTGATTTAATATTGTGTTAACATGTTTCATGTACATTTGCAATTCGATTATTTACGTTAAATATGAGGATTTCTGATAAAATTATTTTGTTTCTACTTTTTTTTATACAGCTTTTTTTGTGTCACCCGGGTACTGCGCAGGTTGAATCCTTTAAGGATATCAGAGGATTAAGTCAAAACCATCCTGATTCTGCAATTATGCTCGTCAAAAAACGTTATGCAAAAGCTGTTACGGATAAAGACTTATTATTACAAGCCAATTGTTTACAGGCGATTGGATGGTTATGTGTCAATCAGGGACATTATGGACAGGCGCAGGACTACTATTTTCAAGCCGATCGAATCTATACGCAATTAAATTCAAAACAGCATCTTGCTTCGAATTGGAGTGATATCGGGGAGCTCAATATTTTCAACAAACAACATGATGTAGCGAAAGTTTATTTTAACAAGGCGCTACATTCTTTCCGAACAGAGGGGGATAAAAATGGAGAGGCAGGTACATTAGGGAATATAGGTCATTTATTTGAAAAGGAAGCGAACTACGACTCCGCCTTTGTCTACCAGCATCTTGCTTTGTCCATTTATAGCAGTGTGGGTAATAAAAATGGAGAAGCCAAGATCCATGAAAATTTGGGGAGTATTTATGAAGATCTTGCAAGGTATGACAGCGCTTTTCTTCATTTTGAAAAAGCAAGTACCCTCTATACGGAAACAAAAGACAATTATGGAAAAATTGTGGTCATAAATAATATGGGCGATATTTTTAGAAAGACCAATAAATATCCAGAAAGTATTAAACTCACGCAATTGGCCTATCAGATGGCGGAAAATTTGGGTGATGTGTATCAAATGGCTGCTACGACAAAAGATTTGAGTAGGACCTACACCTTGCGTGAGCAGATGGATAGCGCATATTTTTATGCAGAAAAGAGCCGTAAGTTGGTGCTTGAACTATATAGCGTAGATGGTGCTCGACATACCGCTTTTTTTCAGGCGCTCTACGATATGAATCAAAAAGCTGAGGAGATTGAAAAATTGCAGGTAACAAAAAGAATCAACTTAATCATGCTGTGGGGAACAATCGTGGTTTTAATTTTGTTAATTGTATTATCCTATGTATTGCATAGTCGTCAGAAAATTAAGATCAAAAATCAGATTACTGAATCGCGAAAACAGGAGGCCGAACGTGAGTTGACTGAAGTAGCCCTTAAAAACCAGTTGCTTGAAGATAAGCAGCTCAAACAAGAACTGTCGCTCAAGCAAAAGGAATTGACATCCCATACCTTAAATCTAATCCGTAACAATCAATTTTTGGAAGAACTTCGTGATGAATTAAAAGGAATGGTTAAGGACGAACGCCGGGATCAAAAACGACAAATGCAGAAGTTGGTGTTGCAAATCAATGAAAATATTACGCAGGGCATCCATTGGAAAGAGTTTATGGGAACTTTCGAAAAGGTACATCACAGCTTTTTTGAAAAACTTATTCAACGATTTCCAGATTTGACGGCCGCAGATATGCGATTAATAGCATTGCTTAAAATAAATTTGAATAATATCGATATTGCCGTCTTATTGGGCATTTCACAAGATAGCCTTCGTGTTGCCAGACATCGATTGCGAAAAAAATTAAGATTGGAACAAGGAGAGGATCTGACGGGTTATCTCGTTGGTATTTCATAATTTTTTAACACAGGAGTAATAGAATGTTAATGGCGTGTAATTTGTTTTTAAATTACTGTTTACTAGTGTTTTATATCTTCTTGTTTCCTTGCTGTATAGTGCTCTTTTTACCTTGTTTCCTTGTTGTAACGCTAGATATTTTGTGTGAATAGAATTGGCTGCCATCTTTGCGACAACAATCAAAGATTCATAATAATCTAAGCAAAATGAAAAACTTTTTAACGGTATTACTTGCCTCCAGTATTTCGGTCAGCGCTGCTTATGCGACCAAAATCAAAGGTAAGGTATTAGATGGTCAGACTGGTGAAGCCATTGCTGGTGCAACAGTGTTCTTGGAACAGTGTGGGCTATCGACCAAAACACAATTGGATGGTTCGTTTGAATTCAAAGGATTATCTGCAGGTGTGGATAAGGTTCATATCAAGCATATGGCCTATGCCGAATTAATTAAAGAAATCGAAATTCAAAAAGAAAATACACCTCATTTTATTTTTCAGCTGACATCTACCGAACAGACATTAATGGAAGTAACCATAAAGGGACGTCGGAATGGAGGGGATGATGATCCTAGTGCAAGGCGTTTGGAAAAGAATGCGTCACAAATTATGAATGTTGTTTCGGCGCGTGCAATAGAGATTTCTCCGGATATCACCGTTGCTAATGTTGTACAGCGTGTTTCGGGTGTATCTATAGAAAGAAATTCGAATGGCGAGGGGCAATATGCTATTCTGAGAGGGATGGATAAACGTTACAATACCACTTTAGTGAATGGTGTAAAGGTTCCAAGTCCGGATAATAAATACCGTTATGTCCCTTTGGATTTATTTCCTTCAGATATGTTGGAACGCTTAGAAGTCTACAAGTCGCTAACACCAAATATGGAAGCCGATGCGGTGGGTGGAGTTGTCAATATGGTTATGAAATCGGCGCCGACTAAATTATTGCTTCAAGCAAATTTGGCAACAGGCTACAGCCAACGTTATTTTAATCGTGATTTTGGAAGCTTTTCAACAGGCGGAACCTCGGCTAAATCTCCCTACGAACAGCATGGGAAGAATTACAATGCAACCGCTGCTGATTTTAATAAGGGGGCATTAGATTATACCTATAAAAAGCCCCTTCCAGATCTTGTAGGCAATTTGACAATAGGCAATCGGTATTTGGATGATAAATTGGGCGTTATTTTGGGTGCGAGTTATCAAAATTTACATCGAGGTAGTCGTTCTATTTTCTACAAATCGGCTGTCGTTGGCGTAAATCCCAATGCGGTAATTACTGAGCAGAGTGATCGTCAATATGATGAACAGCAACAACGCTTAGGTTTGCATAACAAGGTCGACTATCGATTTAATCCAAATCATCGGGTTAGCTTTTATCAAATGTATGTGAATTTAAATAACATGCAATTGCGTGATGCGGTAAATACGATATATAATGGTCAGTATGATCCCAGTATTGGTAAAGCCGAACTGACCTATGTGACAAGAAGCCGAAAAACACAGCAACAGATCTACAATGGTACCCTACAGGGGGATCATCATTTTTTAGATAATCGTCTGAATGTCCGTTGGTCAGGTGTGCTTTCTTCAGCGCGCAATCAATTGCCACAAAATACGATGATCAGTCTGGATGGAGTAGAAGAAAATTTTGAACGTAAAAGGACTTCTCTCGTCAATAAATCTCCCGTAACCTATCGTTGGGAGCGGAATACCGATAATGATCATGCAGGCTATTGGGATGTAGCTTATAAAGTTCCAATGGAAAACAGTAAGCTGGAGCTATCGACGGGAGGTTTGTATCGTGATAAACAGCGTAGTAGTTTTTACAATAACTATAACTTATCACCAGCTTCGGCAGAAGAGGCAAAGTATAAATACGGCGTAGATTTTCAGCGCTATACCGATCTCAATTTGACCGTCACCAATCCTACCGGAGCTGTCGCAAATCCATTAACTTATGATGCTGGAGAGAGGACCACAGCATTGTACGGTATGTTCAATTATGAGAATGACAAATGGCAGATGATCGGTGGGATCCGGATGGAGCATACCAATCAGAATTATAAATTATTGTTTCCTGCAGGAGAAAAAAGACCAGAAGGATCCCAAATTTATACAGATTGGCTGCCAAGTTTGACCATGAAATATCATTTGGACGAAAAACAACAGCTTCATGCGGCCTATTATCGTGCGTTAAACCGACCTGGATTTTATGAAATTGTACCCTCAAGTGTGGTTAATGAAGAGTTTTTAGAAAAAGGAAACCCAGATTTAAAACACGCCTTAGCAGATAATTTTGATTTAAGGTATGAATTATTCCCTGAGGCTTCCTCTCAATTTCTTGTGGGTATGTTTTACAAGAAAATCAAAAACCCAATTGAATATACCTTTCAACCGGATGAGGTTCGTAAACAGGATGTATACTACACACCTGGTAATTTTGGTAATGCCAATAACTTTGGTCTTGAGGTTGATTATATCAAGTATATCCAGAAATTTGGTGTTAAGGCAAATTACACCTATACACATTCACGTATAACTACCGCCAAGATGTCGCGTCGAATCAATGAGACCACACAGGACCCTGAAGCGATTATCGTGGATCAAACGAGACCGCTATATGGGCAAGCTGCACATGTGGCCAATCTATCGCTACTTTACAAAGATGCTAATAATGGCTGGGAAGGACAGTTAGCTGGATCTTATACCGGCTCACGAATCAATACAGTGTCACAATTTTTGAACGATGATTTATGGCAAAAAGGATTTGTTCAGTTAGATGCTTCTATTGAGAAGAAATTTAAAGCTGGTTGGGTCATTTTTGCCAAAGCTAACAACATCTTGAACACACCAATGGAATTGTATGTGAAAGGAACAAATCCCGAAAATGAGAAGATCGCTGAAAAGCTTATTGAAGGCGGAAATACTTTGATTAGAAAGGATTTGTATGGACAGAACTATATCCTTGGATTACGTTATTCGTTTAGTAAATAATAGACCCGCGTAAAACAGGGCATGTTTTAATCTGAACATGTGCGACGTGAAATAACAACAGTTTGTTTCGGTGAAGCTTTCACTTTTTTGGAAAGCCAATGTTTTGGATAAGTGAAATCTGCTTCATCATTAAAAATTAAATATATACAGATGAAAAATAAATGTATTTTATCGTTTCTAGCGTTTTTTATCGTGGTGCTAAGTGCCTGTGAAAAAGCAAATATTGATGTTGATACTTCTGATGCTGATGGAAGTGCTATAGGTGAGGTCTCCGGTGTGTGGAGCAAAGGGAGTGTGCAGCATATCAAGGGAGATATTATTATTCCCGAAGGCAAGAGCCTGACGATTGAGGAAGGTGTAACCGTATTGATGGATTCAGTCAATAAGCCTGAAATTGTTGTTTTGGGTAATTTGTATGCACTAGGTACAGCTGAAAATCCTGTAAAGTTTACGGTTGAAGATGGATATAAGACGAAGACGAATGAATTTGGGAAGTTATGGGGAGGAATTTTAGCCGCTCCAAGCTGCCAGGAACTTGTTTTGGACAATACCGTCATTGAATATGGTGGTGCAATTACATCGGATGCGTCGACTTCTGTAAAAATGGGCTTGTATAAAAAAGTGTCTGGTGAAGCTTTGCCAGCTTTGTGGTTCTCAAATCCAGACGGAAAGCTAGTTGTTCAAAATAGTACTGTAAGTCATTTTCACGAAGACTGTACGTATATTGAAGGCGGAAAAATCATTTTCGCTAACAATCGTTTCTTTTCTAATGGGGTGACAGGTGGAGAAGCGATGAATTTCAAATCCGGATGTCTTGCAGATGTTGCTTATAACCTCGTGTATAGTGTAAATACCAATGCATTAAAACTATCCAACTCGGGAGACCGTACACCGCAGGCTTATATTATTGTTTATAATAATACCATGCTCAATACAGGGTGGCGCAGACCTACAGCCAAAGGAGGTTCCATATGGTTAGAAGCCTCTGTCAGAGCAGAAATTTATAATAATCTTTTTGCCAATACACGGTTTGGTGTCAAGCGTGATCCTAAAAAACCAGAAGATAGCCGTTCTGTGTCAGGTAATAATTGGTATTATGGCTACGGTCAATTGACTGTAGATCAGTTTCAGGTCGGTAAAAATGATATTGTAGGCGGTAGTAATGATGTTAGAGGTAAAGTGGCAGGGGAGAATAATCCTAAATTTGTTTCTTATCCTTTAGAAACATCAGTTGACAATTACATATTTGATTTAACCTGGGATTTTCATCTTCAGGGGAATTCACCTGCATTAAAGGCCGGTACTTTGGCTTTTAAACCCCATTTTACGAGTGGCCTGGTGATGTCAAACGGCCTGACATATAATTCTCCTCAGCCTGCAGCTTATGTTGGGGCATTTGGTTCCAAATTCTAATTTACTTCATATAATGACAAATTTAAAAACAATACTAACACTAACTTTTGGAGCGTCAACCCTGCTTCAAATGGCATGCAAAAATGCGCAAACAAATACGGTAAACTCAGTTAAACCCATTATTGTGACCGATGCTGTACGTTATGATTCGGATGATCCTGCAATTTGGATCAATAAGAGCGATCCGAGCAAGAGTCTGATTATAGCAACGGATAAAGATGCCGATGGAGCTTTATTCGTGTACGATTTACAGGGTAAAACGGTCAAAGAAAAAGTGGTTTCCAATTTAAAACGGCCAAACAATGTCGATGTCGCTTACGGTTTGGTATTGGGGGGGAAACCTGTCGATATCGCTGTCACAACAGAGCGTATGACCCATAAATTGCGTATTTTTTCACTACCTGACATGAAGCCGATCGATCAAGGGGGATTAGATATGTTTGTTGGTGAAACTGAGCCTGAATTCAGAGATCTGATGGGGATTGCCCTATATACTTCTCCAAAAGGAGAGATCTATGCTATTGT
The DNA here is from genome assembly GCF_002339225.1 of Sphingobacterium sp. UBA2610. Taxonomy (NCBI): domain Bacteria; kingdom Pseudomonadati; phylum Bacteroidota; class Sphingobacteriia; order Sphingobacteriales; family Sphingobacteriaceae; genus Sphingobacterium; species Sphingobacterium sp. UBA2610. The sequence continues at coordinate 195,303 of NZ_DDKA01000009.1, read as the reverse complement.
TGGACGAAAAAATGGACCAAAAGAAGGCTATTTGGGACAATATTTATTGGAGGATAATGGCTCTGGTTCAGTAAAAGCTACACTGGTTCGCAAATTCGGTTCATTTAGTGGAAAGAAAGAGATTGAGGCAATAGCGGTGGACAATGAGCTTGGGTATATTTACTATTCGGATGAACAGGTTGGCGTAAAACAATACTATGCGGATCCAGCAAAGGGAAACCAACAGTTGGCATTGTTTGCTACAGCAGGTTTTAAAGAAGATCATGAAGGTATTTCGATTTATAAAGTGACCGACAGTACTGGATATATCTTGGTGTCGGACCAGGGTGCAAATCGTTTTCAGGTTTTTAGTCGGGAAGGAACCAAAAGCAATCCTTTCGAACATAAATATCTGAAGACTGTGCCGGTTATGGCAACACAAAGTGATGGTTCGGAAACTACCTCTTTTAATTTAAATGAAACCTTCAAACATGGCTTGTTTGTTGTTATGAGTGACGATAAAACATTCCATTATTATCGATGGGAAGATATTGCCGGAGCCGATTTGAAAAAGAAATAGGTGACGAATTAATATTTCAGCAACAGTTGTGATTTGATTCGCAACTGTTGCTTTTTTTGCTATCGGAAATTTTATTGGTGGTAATTAGCGCTGTTATTTATACACTGACCGGAATTTTAAACCAAAAGGTTGACCCTTGGCCGATCTGGCTGTCGACACCAATTTCTCCTTGATGTTTTTGAATAATTTCTTTGCAAATAAACAGTCCTATGCCAAATCCCGAAGCATAACGATCTGCATCGTCATTTACACGATAGAATTTATTGAATATTTGTTTCTGATCCTTATGATTGATGCCTTTTCCTTGGTCTTTGATCTCGACTTCAAAATAACCTGAATGTATGGCCACATGCATAGTAATTGTTGAATTACTGGGCGAATATTTAATGGCATTATCCATGAAGTTGATTAACACTTGTTCGATTTTATCACGATCGGCGATAATCTCCAAATTCGAATCTATTGCTCCTGAATAATGAATGAAGTGCTTTGCAGATTTTAGAGAATAGATATTTTGAATATAATCGAGTAAAGAACAAACGTTAAATGTCTTTTTGCGAAGTACTAACTTACCCTCATTTAGTTGAGTAACATTTAAAAAGCCGTCGATTAAACCGCGCATGCGCGTTGCTTGCTCATTCGATTGGTGGAGATATTGCATGCGCTTTTCGCTGCTCAATGTACCTTCTTTGGCTTGTAGTAATTGGATATAGGCAATGAGTGAGGTCAAAGGTGTTTTGAGTTCATGACTTGCGATACTAATAAAGTCTAGTTTTTTCCTTTCTTCTTCCTTGTCATTGGTGCTGTCTATTATAGCGCCGTAGATCATGAGTCTTGTCGTATCCGATTCCAATTGACTTCCGCCTATTGACCTTAACCATTTTATCTTACCCGTTTTTTTATCTTTTATTTCACATTGACAATCAAAAGGGGATTGTTTGAGCGTTACTTCTTGAAAAACATGATGAATGATGTTTCTATACTGAGGCAGAATTTGGTCGAAAAAGTCGGATTCTTTTATGTTGTCACGCTGATCGAAGCCAAATAATTCACGGCAACGATCATTGAGTTCCATTTTCTTGGTTTCCATGTCAATAGAAAAGATACCGATGCCGGCGGCTTCTACGATCATTCTAAACTGTTGATCTCTTTTGGCGATAAGTTGATTAATAGCTTCAAGTTTTTCATGCTCTTGATGCTGGATGGTAATATCTATAGCGGTGCCTGCAAACCATTCGGGTTGTTGGTCTTGGTCAAAGTATACTCTTCCTTTACAGTGCAACCACCGTAATTGAAGATCTTGTGCTCCAATGGTTCTAAATTGTACGTCATAAACACCTTTGTTTTGGTAAGTCAGTGACTTTTTGACTTCTTGATCGATTCTATTCCTATCTTCTGGATGAATATATTTTAGTACCTCATTATATGGAACATATTCACCTTTCGCAAAACCAAAGAGCTCCCGGGTCCGTTCATCCCAATTGACCATATAATTTTTACAATTTAAATTCCATGTACCCATCTCAGCCGACTGTAAGGCAAAATGGTAATGTTCTTCACTTTCTATGATTTTCTTGAGTGCATCCTTAAGCTTTTCATTGAGATCTTCGGTATGTTTAGGTGATAAGGTATAATTATTCGTGGGGATTTTGTAGGGGGTTCCTGCTACTGTATACTTTTGAGTTAATAAATCTTGTAGCAGTTTTCGTTCAATGGTATTTTTTTCTTGCGTTTGTGGGGTGTCGTCTTCATTTTCAGGTATCAGTCTAATTTGATTAAATATGGCATAAATTTCACCCTTTTCATTGATGAGCGGATGATATTCAAACGTGTGCGTATATCGGAGTGAAGATTGTTGTTCGGTTTTGAGCTTGATCTTTATCTTGTCGATCAGCTGTGTATTTTCATTTCCCCAAACGTTTTTCAAAAGGGGGATATAAGACGTTAATTCTTCTTGTTGAAGACAATTCTCAAGATATTGCCCAATCGCGCTGTGATCACAATTCCATAATTTTAACATGTTAGTGCTTGCATAAGAAATACGGAGATCTGCGCTATCATAAATTGCGCAAGCATCCAATGAAGAAGAGAGAACGGCTAAAATATCTTTATCTGAACAAATCATAACATATCAAAAATTAAGCGTTGATTAAGCGATATCATGTATAGCTTGATTTAATAGCGTACAAATATTGTTCCTTTCTCATGAGTTTTCGCTCTATCCATAAATGACCGGAGTTGTCGTAAGGGATGAAATCCACTATTTTATTTGCCAGTTGATCCTGTGGGCTGTTTAATGTGAACTCATCATGTCGACAGTAGACTGGATAGAAAGTTGTATCTTTATTTTGTTTATGCAGTCTGTTTCTTTTTTATTTCAAATAGCGAATATGATAAATTATCGTTGCAGTATAAGTTTGGAAGAAAATAGAATTGAAAGTTTTTATTTAAATGCCATAGAAGATGAATACGGTTAAGATACTATTGGTTGAAGATCACATGGTCGTACGGAATGGTATTAAACTACTTTTAGAATCCCAGGGTGAATTTACGGTGATAGGCGAGGCATCTGATGGTGCAGAAGCGCTGTCTATATTGGCGAATGGTTTAGCTCCTGATATTGTTTTAACTGATATAAACATGGAGCATATGGACGGGATGGAGCTTTTAAAAATCATCAGTCAAAAATATCCATTGGTCAAAGTTGTGATATTGTCTATGCTAAATCAAATTCATTATGTTGTTGAAGGTTTTGAACATGGTCTTTCAGGCTACCTGTTGAAAAATATAGGTTACAATGAATTACTTTTTGGATTAAAGCATGTCGCTGAAGGCGGACGCTATATGAGCGAAGAAATTAGTATAGCCCTGCTTGAACAAGTTTCTTCCGGTCAAGTTTATAGGGATGCGGGCTCGAATATCATCCTCGATCTGGAAATAAACGATCGCGAGCTAGAAGTATTAGAGTTAATCGCTGACGGTTTTACAAATTTAGAAATTGCAGATAAAATCTTTTTGAGTAAGCGTACTGTTGAAGGATATCGGCAGAGCTTGATAGATAAAACAAGGGTAAAAAATACCGCGGAATTAGTAAAATATGCTTTTCAACATGGCTTATTAAAAAAGTCATGATAACCATTTCTGTATTTGGTGAGCATGACGTAGCGGGCTATTATTGGAAGTCTGCGCATGCTATTACGTTATATTCGGTATTCTTTCTCGACAACGATTGAAAATAAATAGACCAGCTCCAATAAGAATGAAGGGTATACTAAGCAGCTGTCCCATATTGATCAATAAGGAGTCTTCAAAATGCTCTTGATTGATTTTCAAAAACTCATCTAAAAACCTGAACGAAAACAGCAAAATCAACAGCAAGGCGAAATAGTTTCCATTGTTACGTCGAAGCTTGTTTTCTTTCCATAAACGATATAACAATACGAATAATAAGAGACAAAATAAGGCTTCATAAAGCTGTGCTGGATGCCGGGGGATAGTATCGATATGGGTAAACACAAAGGCCCAAGGTAAGCTACTTGCTGTGCCAATCATTTCAGAGTTCATTAAGTTGCCCAATCGAATGCAAACACCAGCTAAAGGGACGACCAAAGCAATCCGATCTGCAAGCCAGAGAAAAGGAAGTTGCTGTTTTTTTGCAAATAAATAGATTGCGATTAGTATGCCTATACCACCACCGTGGCTTGCCAGCCCACCTTCCCATATGGCTAATATTTTTAAGGGATTATTGAGGTAATAACCGGGATCGTAAAATAATACATGCCCTAGTCTAGCGCCAATGACAGTACCAAAAACAATATAAATGGTTAGTTGATCTAAAAACTCGGGTGGCCGACCTTCTTTCTTAAATAATGATCCTAATATCTTATAACATAATACAATACCCAATAACCAAAATAGTCCGTACCAGCGAATAGGGTGTTCAATAAGTGGAATAACAAAGATATCACTATCTATAGTCCAGTTTATGTAAGTAAAGATTAGGTTATTTACCATATTACGTTTTAGCGTGATGCTTTATGATATAAGTATGTGGTATGGCTATTTCGTTACACGTTTTGATAAAAAAACGAAATTCTCTTTATCGATGCAAATATTGAGTCATATATTGCGATTATTAAATAGTAAGTTTTCATTGTTGACCAATTTGTATGTTTGTAGGAAGTAAAAGAAAATTAACTCTATCTGCGATCAATAATTGCACTCGGTGTTTTTACTGAGGAAGAATATTAACATAAGTATCAGTGGGGTTAAATACTTTTGAAAGTATATATTGGTTTTTTTGATAATATTCCGATATTCGACAATAGATAACATGATATGGATAGTAGTGCCTTGCCTATTTTTTTATAGCTGTTGATATCTTGTGAAAGCTTATTATAGTTAATGAAGGAGGTAATGGAAAAATATAAGACCTTCATGTAAATTTAAACAGATAGTTATATTCTGATGATACGAAATTTGACAAGATTTACTTTTTGTTTTTTATCTCTCGTGCTAATGGCACAGTTACTTTCTTGTTATCAAAGTGACCGTCAGACGTCTAGAAATAATGCGCATACTGAAGATAAGGCACTTGATTTAACCTATCAGGACACATTATTAAAATTTCTCGCTCTACAGGATTTTAGGGATCAATCTATTATAGCAAAGAAGACAACGGAGTTTGCTAAGGATAGATATTTTAATATTTCTGGCTATAATTGGATTTTTTTGGCGTATAACTACTTGTTGGATGATAAAATTGATTCAATAGAAATTGCGCTGAAAAACCTTGATGGGAGAACAATGTCTCCCGATTTGCATGTTCTGAAGGATTACTTTAAAATAAGAGCTAATTTTATTTTTAATGATGTGACTACTATTGGCATCATGGAACAAATTATCGATGCGAAAGAATATGCATTAGCAAATAAAAGTAGGTTTAGTTTTCTTTTTTTTAATCTATTGGCCAATGCAAATTATCGCCGCGCTGATTATAACCAGGCACTCAAAGATAACGAGTCGTGGTATTATTATCATCCCAACAGATCCGACCCACATGTTGCACAGGCCTATCAGGAGATTAAATTTATACAGTATATTGAATTGCATGATTTTGAGAAATTAAAATTAACACTGGATAGCTGCAGATATTATGCAAATAAAACGGCTGATTCTGCTATTATTATGCGCATGTATAATTTACAGGCGCAGTATTTTTTTAGCATAGGTAATAGTCGAAAAGCAGTAGAGGCATCCCAAAAGTATTTTAATTATTTATCTTCAAGCAAGGCGCTCAATGCCTATGCGTATGCGAATTTGGCAAAAAATTTTTTGAATAATCATCAAGTGGACTCGGCGATCTATTATTTCAATGCTGGATTGCAGTTTATCAAAACACATAAAGGCAAGCAAAATAAATTATTCTATTACCAGAATCTACAAGTAGCACACGCATTAAAAGGAGATTATGAACGGGCTTATTTTACCTTAGATTCAGCCTATCAGGATTATAAAAATAGCACAAAAAGTATTGAAAATGATCGTATCAATGAGATCAATACACGATATGAAACTGAAAAAAAGGACCAGGCTATTCAGCTTTTAAAAACAACAAATGCCTTCAACCATCAGATTATGGTCCAACAGCGTTGGATTTTTGTTATTTTATTTGCGCTGATCTTTAGTATTGCATTCTTCATTTATTATCGGAATAAACAAAAGTTGTTGAAAAATATTAATCAGCGTATAGTTGCCGAAAACAGACAATTAATTTTAGAGCAAAAGACACGACAAAACCAGCTTAATCCGCATTTTATTTATAATGCTATAGCTAATTTGCAAGGTTTGATCAGTAGTGAACAAAAAGCAAAAGCAAATCAATACCTCATCCTGTTGTCCCGTCAAATTCGTGATATACTCGAATTAAATAGGGAGGAGTATATTTCTTTGGATCAAGAAATTAAATCATTAAAGAATTATATACTTTTACAGCAGATGCGCTATCAAGATGTATTTGATTTTGAAATTGAGAGCGGTAATTTGGATGTGGACGATGTCATGATTCCCCCCATGTTGATTCAGCCGTTTGTTGAAAACGCTATTGAACATGCTTTCAAAAATTTAAATTATCGCGGACAGTTACAAATTCTTTTTAATCAGCAAGCAGATCAATTGCATATTGTTATCAGTGATAATGGTTGGGGAATGCGCACAGATAAAAAAGAGAATGCGCACAAGACATCTCTTTCACAGGTGATTACCAAAGAGCGTCTTGAACTTTTATTTACTGATCCAAAGCAAAAAGCAAGGATTGAAATAAAACCCAATTATAAAGAGGATAAAAGTGGATATCGTGTAGAAATTTATATCCCACTTGTTTTATATTTTAATTAAATACGTGAAATTATGAAAGTTTATATTCTTGAAGACGAGCATAACATCTATCTGTATATTAAGTCTCTGTTAGATGCGATACCCTATGTTCAGATAGTAGGTTATAGTCCCTCTATTGCCCAGGCAGAACGTGAATTGCTTGAATCTAATCCAGATCTTATTTTAGCCGATATTCAATTGAAAGACGGATCCAGTTTATCCTTCCTTTCAGAACTGAAATTGGATATTAATACCATCTTTATAACAGCATTTAACCAGTATGCCATAGAAGCCCTAAATATAGGTGCCATTGCGTATTTATTAAAGCCATTAGTCCCAGAACAATTTATGGAAGCTATTGAAAAATGTTATAAAAAAAATACGGAATTTAAGTTCAATAGCATGCAATTAAGCATGGCCGAAAGCTATCTGAAATCTCCAAGTAGACCTCGTAAGATAGCGCTTCGTACATTTGAATATACCCAGATCGTGAATATTGATGATATTCTTTATTGTCATGGAGATAAAGGGTATACTACATTTTATATCAAAGACAATAAACCGATGATGGTTTCAAAAGTCCTTAAACATTTTGAAACGATGCTTCCTGAATCTGAATTTATTCGTTGTCATCAATCTTATTTAATCAATGCCAATTATATTAAAAAATATTTCAAGGATGGCCAAATAGAAATGTCTGATGGTAAAATGATTCCTGTTGCGACCAGAAAAAAAGATGTCATCCAACAATTCTTGAATGATATATAAGAATTGAAATAGTAAAGATTCCGTTTTAGCACTGTGTTTATTTGCTAAAAAATATAGCTTTCGTCTTTAATACTAAAATATTTAGTATTACATTTGTATGTACTATTAAATAGGAGGGGCTATGATGTTAGATGATAAACAAGCTTTGATTAGCAAACTTAAAAAAGACTTACTGTCGTGGCAGGGAGTAGCTCAAAGTTTGAATGATGAATGCGCTATAGATTTGGGGCCTTTGGAAAAAGCTTTTCCAAATGGAATCTTTCCCAAAGGTGTTATACATGAATTTGTTAGCTTTAACCGCATGGATAGTGCTGCTTCCTGTGGATTTATTGGTGCTTTGCTTGGAAAACTGATGCAAAATGATGGGATTTGTATTTGGATAGGCTCTATTCAAACGGTATTTCCTGCTGCTATCAAATCATTTGGAGTTGATCCGGCCTCGATTGTTTTTGTCTCCATGAAACGGGAAAGAGATGTTTTATGGGCAATGGAAGAAGCGTTGAAATGCCATGGCATAACAGCCGTATTGGCTGAAATACATCAGCTGGATTTTATTCAGTCAAGGCGCCTTCAACTTGCCGTAGAAAAAAGCCGGGTGACAGGATTTATACTTCAACATAACCCCAAGATCTTGTTGGCGACGAGTTGTGCTGCACGTTGGAAGGTTACTTCTTTACCTAGTCAATCGGATGATGGATTACCTGGTATTGGTTACCCCTGTTGGGAAGTAGAGCTGCTTAAGGTAAGAAATGGTAATCCAGCCAAAGGACAAATTATCTGGTCTCCACAAGGATTTAGAACATTCCTCAAAAAAGATGTGCAGATCACAGATTGGACCTATAATTATCAAAATTTAGGCTAGCCATGAAAAAAAGATTTGCGTCCCTTTGGTTTCGTTACTTAAAAACAGATTGGCTTACCGTCTGTAAGCCACATTTGCAGGATGTTCCTGTTGTTTTGTCTGTCGCTGTGCAAGGAAAATTAATCGTTAGTGCGTGTAACGCATTTGCAGAGCAAGCGGGGATACACGCAGGTATGGCTATAGCAGATGCACGGGCATTTATTCCATCACTTAAAATCATCAAAGAGCAAGCTGGATTGGCTGAAAAATTACTCCATTCCATAGCAGATTGGTGCATAAGGTATACACCATGGGTTTCATTGGATGAGCCCGATGGAATTATGCTCGATATAAGTGGTTGTGCACATCTTTGGGGTGGAGAGGCAACTTACTTAACAAGTATTGTTTCTCAATTTAAACAACATGGTTATACTGTGCGCATGGGCATTGCTGATACCATTGGGGCCGCATGGGCTATCACACATTTTGGTTCTGAAAATACGATTATAAATGAACAGGCGCAGTCAGAGGCACTTTTTCCCTTGCACCCTGCAGCACTACGATTGGAAGAGGTTCAATTGAAAAGGTTGCAATCGCTTGGACTACAGTCAATAGGAAGTTTTGCAAAAATGCCGCGTTCAGTCTTGCGTAGAAGATTTGGTGACAGCCTATTGCTTCGACTGGATCAGGCCATGGGGCTGGAAGATGAATTTGTTCTTCCTATAAAAGCTAATTTACCGTATGAAGAGCGATTACCTTGTCTCGAACCCATCTGTACAGCACATGGTATTGAACTGGCGCTGGAAGAGTTATTAAACAAGTTGTGTAAACGTTTGTCGGGAGAGGGGAAAGGATTACGTGCAGCTGAATTGAATTGCCACCGCGTGGATGGGAAATTAGAGACAATCAGCATTGAGACTAATCGTGCTACTGCCCAGGTCAAACATATCCTTCAATTATTTGCCATAAAGATTCCACAGATTGAACCGGCATTGGGGATTGAATTATTTACTTTGGAGGTTTCTAAAGTTGAAATTGCAGATCCTATTCAGGAAAATCTTTGGAACCATAGAATTGGCCTCAAAAACCCGGCAGTTACCGAACTGTTAGATCGCTTGAAAAGTAGGGACGCCAATTGTGAGATTTCACGCTATGTTCCGTCTGCACATTACTGGCCCGAGCGATCCATGAAAATAGCGACTACACTAGATGAGGTTGCAACTGTTGACTGGCAAATGGCAAGACCACGTCCGACGCGATTATTGAAGGTTCCGGAACGTATTATTGTTACAGCTCCCATACCCGATTATCCCCCCATCTTGTTCCGTTATAAGGGAGACACCTATACGATCAGAAAAGCAGATGGCCCCGAACGTATTGAGCGTGAATGGTGGATTGATCCAGGCGAACATCGGGATTACTATGCGGTAGAAGATCTGCAAGGCCGGCGTTTTTGGCTGTATCGTTCGGGGCATTATGACGGGCATACGGATCAATGGTTTATACACGGTTTTTTTGCTTAAGCATGGGCTATTGTGAATTACAGATAACAAGTAATTTTAGTTTTCTCGAAGGTGCTTCACACCCTGAGGAACTGATCGAAAGGGCTGCTCAATTGGGGTATCATGCTGTTGCAGTAACCGACCGTAATAGCCTTGCTGGGATCGTTCGTGCGCATATCGAGGCTAAAAAAGTAGGTATACGACTTATTCCTGCCTGTCGTTTAGATTTACAGGATGGCCCAAGTTTATTGGCCTACCCAACAGATAAAGAGGCTTATGGCCGACTCTCAACATTGTTAACTCTTGGAAATTTAAGGACCGAAAAAGGAAAATGCGAGTTATATAAAAACGATGTATTTCAATACGCTGAAGGGATTATATTCATTATTTGTCCACCTGAAAAATTGGTCGTGGGGTTTGAGCTTGAACATTCATTTATTGAGTTTGTTCAGGAATGTCAACAGCATCTCCAGGGCTATCTTAATCTAGGAATAAAAAAACTCTATCGTGGGGATGATGCTAAATTATTGTTTCGGATAAATCAGCTTGGCGAACAATTGGATATCCCGAGGGTGGTACTTGGTGATGTATATTATCATGTCCCTGAAAGGCGTGAATTGCAGGATATTTTAACCTGCATTCGTGAAAAATGTACGATACATACGGCTGGATTTCATTTACATCCTAATGCGGAGCGTTATCTCAAATCAATACCTGAAGTTGAACGTTTGTTTAGGCTGTATCCTGAGGCCGTAGCACAGAGTGTAAAAATAGCCAATGCTTGTCGTTTTGCCCTAGATGATTTGAAGTACATCTATCCAGATGAATTATCATCCCATGGTCGAACGACGCAGGAGGAATTAACTTATTTAACCTGGGAAGGGGCAAAAAAACGATTTGATGGTGATATTCCAGCAACAGTTCGTGAAACGATTCTAATGGAACTTGATTTTATCGAACGCAAAAATTATGCTTCTTATTTTTTAACTGTATACGATTATGTCCGGTTTGCAAAGGAAAAAGGAATTTTATGCCAGGGACGTGGATCGGCAGCAAATTCTACGGTCTGTTACTGTTTGGGCATTACTTCTGTTGACCCATCAAAATACAGGCTTTTATTTGCACGATTTATGTCCGATGCACGCGATGAACCGCCGGATATAGACGTCGACTTTGAACATGAGCGTCGAGAAGAAGTGATCCAGTATATTTATGAGAAATATGGTCGAAATCGTGCTGCTATCGTAGCAACTGTCACACAGGTACGCTCCAAAGGCGCAATACGTGATGTTGGCAAGGCGATGGGGCTTTCCATGGATGCGGTAGGGCGTTTAGCAGGGGTAGTGAGTAGCCATTGGGACGATGATATCAATTTGGAACGTTTGGTTGAACAGGGCTTTAATCCCGAAGATCAACATTTGCGAAAAATTCTCGAATTGACGCACCAATATATTGGCTTTCCACGTCAATTGGGGCAGCATACGGGCGGCTTTGTTATTACGCAAGGTAATTTGCATGAGCTTTGTCCCTTAATAAATGCCCGTATGGATAATCGGACAAATCTCGAATGGAATAAAGATGATCTTGAGGCACTGGGTTTTCTAAAGGTTGATGTACTTGCTTTGGGGATGTTGACCTGTATACGCAAAGCTTTTGACCTCGCTAAAAAGCATTATGGAAAAGAGCTTACCCTGGCTGATATTGGGGCAAAAGACGATCCAAAGGTTTACGATATGATCTGTCATGCGGATACCTTAGGTGTATTCCAGATCGAAAGCCGGGCCCAGATGTCGATGTTGCCGCGATTAAAACCGCGCGAATTTTATGATCTGGTTATTGAGGTGGCTATCGTACGGCCTGGACCAATACAAGGCGATATGGTGCATCCTTATTTGCGTCGGCGAAATAAAGAGGAAGATGTCGATTATCCAAGCACAGAGATCCAAACCATTCTTGAAAAAACCTTGGGCGTCCCCCTTTTTCAGGAGCAGGCCATGGAAATTGCCATTGTTGCTGCGGGATTTACACCTGCAGAGGCCGACGAATTGCGCCGAAGCATGGCTACATTCAAAGCCAAAGGGCAGGTGTCGACTTTTCACAAAAAGATGGTCGATGGTATGGTAAAGAAAAACTATACGGAAGAGTTTGCAAATCGAGTTTTTAAGCAATTGGAAGGTTTTGGCAGTTACGGTTTTCCAGAGAGTCACGCAGCGTCTTTTGCATTACTGGTGTATGTGTCCTCATGGCTTAAGTATTACTATCCGGATATTTTTGCAGCATCCTTACTCAATAGTCAGCCCATGGGGTTCTATCAGCCAGCACAAATTGTTATTGATGCACAGAAACACGGGGTAAAAGTACGCCCTATTGATATCAATCATTCTTTGTGGGACAATACCTTAGAAGGAGAAATTGGAAAACCACATGACCTTCGATTAGGCTTACGTCAGATCAAAGGATTTTCAATGGAAGAGGCTGCTGTGCTGACACAAGGTCGGCAGTCTGCTTATGCATCCATTACTGGTATGATGGATGTTGGACTATCTCTTACTGCGTTGGAGAAGTTAGCTGATGCAGATGCCTTTACATCATTAGGTATTGATCGTCGGCAAGCACTTTGGGAAATTACAGCATTGGCGGATCGTCCGATTGCATTATTTGAAGGTCAACCCTCTGAAAGTATAGTAGAAGGACAGATCGAACTGCCATTGCTCACGAAAAGCCAACATGTAGTGGCCGACTATGCAAGAACCTCACTATCCATTAAAGCACATCCCGTGAGTTTCTTGCGCGGTAAGCTTGATCTACTCCATGTCGTGCCTACAGCAAAATTAGGTCTGATCAAAAATAATATACTCGTGAAAATATGCGGATTGATTACGGTTAGACAACGACCAGGAACCTCTAAAGGTGTTTTATTTATCACCATTGAAGATGATACCGGTTTTGCAAATATTGTCGTTTGGAGTACTGTATTTGAAAAATATCGAAAAGAAATTCTTCGCGCAAAACTCCTGATGGTCGCGGGTAAAATTCAAGTTGAAGGAGAGGTTATTCATGTAATAGCAGAACGATGCTTTGATATGTCAGGTTTGTTAAAAGATCTGACAACAGTTGGCGACAATGCTGCAGGTATTTTTCATAAGGGAAGAAATTTTCATTGATCTTTCATTTATTAATCTGATTTTTGATCTAAAATGGTTCAGTGCTAATCGATAGCGAAGCAATCCATAGAAATTAAACGGTATGACTAAAAATATTCTCGTAAATACAATCGAAATTGATAAAGCAACTATTCGTGAATTAATTAAACAGGGCGATGTCAATGCCGCAATTGATCTGGTTGCCACAGCGGCAAATGTAAAGTATAAAGCTGCCCGGGATATAGTGCAAATGTTTCAAGAAGATCATATTGATCTTTTTGATGGTAAAGACTTATTTTTAGGCGATTATGACCGGATTGAAAATCGTGACGATGCTGACAGAGCAGATCACAAAAGATCTACATTTTTGGAAGTGGAAACAAATGAGCATAGCCGGACCAGTATTTGGAAGGCACTTTTTATTTTTTCTGTCCTTGCACTATTTGCTTTTGTTATCTTAAATTACGTTGTTGGTTTTAATCAAATAGGACATCATATTTCAGAACTTACGCAGTTATTCGATAAAAATGAAAGCTCAGCTGCTGCAGATGCTGACACATCCAAACAAAATATCGCCTTAAGTGTTGGAGCCACCCAGGTGGACGATGTTGAAGACCTCCATCCCGTAGATACAAATCTCTTACCAATGGATGTGAGGCAGGCCGAAATAGCACGAATATATCAGGCTCAGTTCGACCGATTGAACCCCGCAAAACATTCGCCAACGGATGAAGATGCACAGCTTGCTTTAATTCACCTTACCAAAGGACGGTTGACGGACCTTATTATTCAACAAAAATTAAGTGTAAAAATAGGGAAGTGTTATGAAAACCTGGCCATGAAAGATAAGGGAACTTGCGTGAGTTGCATGATACTACTTTATAATAGAGCGCAGAAAAAATGGCAAGAAGCACCCGATGGGGAAAATTTCCTGCGTAATGCTTATGACTTTTACTTGTCCCCTGATTCAGATTTGTGGGAAGCTGGTCCCTTGAGTATGCGCATACCCTATGATTATGCTTTAGTGAACAAATATAAGGCAGCAAATTAGCGGCCTTAACCCTTATATAAAATAAGATAAAACAGCTAAACCCTATACAAATTACCTGCTATTTTACCTTTTGTGAAGGTAAATAAGCTATAAAACCTAGGACAAATAAGAGCAATATGACCGATAGTGCGATCGAGTAGCCATAAGCTGATGAAATATGCTGCCAAATGAAAAATTTATTTTCTTTTTGATGTAGAAATACACCGACGATAAATGTGATTCCCAGGCATATTGATAGTTGTTGTATCGTAAGATAGATGGCAGATCCGACTGAAATTAATTTTTCATTGAGGTCTTTTAAGGCAAGAGTCATTAATGCAGGTAGCACACTACCGCAACCAATGCCGTATAAAAAGAACAGGGTATGTATCTGGTAGTTATTTAAAAGCATCCTATTAAAAATGAAAAGATGTGCAACCAATCCCAAAATCATGATGCCTAATCCATAAAGCACCACAATTTTTCCATGACGCTGTATCAACTTGCTGACCATAACGCTTGCCAATACATAACCTATACCTTGATAAACAAAGGCAATTCCGGTCATTGTTGCTGTATAATTCTTTTGATTTTGAAGGTAATTGGAATTTATGATAAAATAAGCGTCCTGTACCATATAGTAGGCTAATGCGGCCAGCAGACCCAAATTGAAAACCCGATTATTGAATAAGGTGAAATTGAGTACGCTAGGATAGCCCATCTTTTCTAATTTACGCTGTTTTTTTAGAAATAGCTGGACAAAAACAAGCGTTGTTCCCAGGACAAGCAGTGACCATATTGGCCATTTCAAGTCAGGCCCCATGATTAATGGAAAAATTATTCCCATTAAAAGCGTAAATAATGTTACCATTGGTTTAAAAGAAACAGCGGATTTAACGTAGACTTGATCGTTAGCTGTATAACGATAGACAGCAAAGCAGGCGACCACCCCAATGGGAACATTAATTAAAAAGATAAGACGCCAGCTTTCATGTATCCAGGTCTGGTCGGGAAGTATTCCTCCCAATAATTGACCGATGACAGAAGCGATGCCTGCTATACTCCCATAAATACCCAATGCCATTGATCTCTTCTCGGGATTTTCAAAACGTAAGGTGATCAATGCGATACCCTGTGGAACCATCAATCCAGAACTAATCCCTTGGATCAATCTTCCGGCCAATAAAATGTAAAGATTATCGGCTAAGCCACATAAAAGAGAGGCTACTGTAAAACCAGCCATGCCAATTAAATATAATTTCTTCTTTCCATAATGATTTCCGGCATTCCCTGCATTGATTAGAAGACTTGTGTAACCAATGATATATAGTATTATGATCCATTGCGTATCACTATTGCGTAGATGTATCGCATGTTGAACCGTGGGAAGAGAAACATTAATGATAAAAAGATCGATGACGAAAAGAAATATACCCGTTGAAAGGAGGAAAATATGAAGTAGATCCTTAATTTGAAAGCGCATATAGAAAGTTTTTAATAATTTTACGATTAAAAATAGTTTGGATATTTTTTGCAATCAAGTAGTTATAAATGATGTACTTGGTATGTTTTTATGAACTAATGGTCAGTATGAGGAGATTATGAAGGAAAAAAAAAGTGAAAATTTTGGAGCCTGTTGTGATGTCAACGGAATTTTTAAGATAATTGGCGGAAAATGGAAAGTTTTGCTCATTAAGGCTGTTGCCAAACAATGCCCCAAAAGATTTGGAGAACTACGGCGGGAAATGGAAGATCTGGCGCAAACGACCTTGACCGTTCAACTCCGTGAGCTCGAACGTGATGGTATTTTATGTAGACAGATTTATGCTGAATCTCCACCACGTGTGGAGTATAAACTTAGCGAATTAGGTAAAACTTTACTGCCGGTCATTGAAAGACTTGATGAGTGGTGGTGTGATTACAAACGCGAAAGGGGATAGGCATTTAGTTTATATTCCCTTTCGCTACTCATTTTTGCTGATGCCTAATGAGACAATTGTACCGATGATACAACAGTTTGCATCCATTCTGTTTCTTTAAAAGGTGCATTTAGCCACAACATTGCTAATAGCGCTACCTCAAAATAAATTTGATGGGAAGTCTTGTTAAAGCATGACCTCGGCGTCAGTGATTCCTTTGGTTGATAGGTCTGAGATGCTCCTTAGTGTTCTTTGCGAAATTTCGGTTAATGCTTCTGTGGTGAAAAAAGCTTGGTGTGCCGTCACTAAGACATTCGGATAACTCATCAATAATTGTATTGTTTCATCTTCAATAATTGTTGTCGATAAGTCTTTAAAAAACAACTTTTCCTCTTGTTCATAGACATCAATACCCAGTAAACCAATTTTTCGTTCTTTGAGTGCTTTAATGACATCTTGGGTGTTGATCAGATTGCCTCTGCTTGTATTAATAATAGTAACGCCGTCTTTCATTTTCCCCAATGACTCGCTATTGATGAGGTAGTGGTTCTCGGAGGTTAGGGGACAATGAAGTGAAATGATATCTGATTCTTTAAAGAGCTCATCCAATGATTTGTAATTGACACCCTGTGTTGTAAGCTGCTGATCGGGATATAAGTCATAGGCAATTATTTCTGCCCCAAATCCCAATGCAATTTTGATAAAGGCCTTTCCAATTTTCCCCGTTCCAATAACGCCAATTTTTTTCTGGTGAAGATTAAATCCTAAAAGGCCATTCAATGCAAAATTTTGCTCCCTTACGCGGTTATAGGCTTTATGGGTTTTACGATTCAATGTCAATAACATTGCCATTGTATGCTCTGCAACTGCTTCTGGGGAATAAGCCGGGACCCGACATACCTGAATGCCAAACTCCTTTGCCGCCTCCAGGTCAACATTGTTAAAACCAGCACAGCGTAATGCAATCAGTTCGACACCTTTTTGAGCAAGTACTTCAATCACTTGTCGGTTTAGTTTATCATTGACAAATGCGCAGACCACTTTCTCATCTTCAATAGCATTGACAATATGTGGACCTAAATGCGTTTCAAAAAAATTAAACTGAAATCCGTAAGCGCTGTTTTCCTGTTCAAAGAATAATTTGTCGTATGGTTTAGTCGAAAAGAAGGCGATTTTCATAAAATTGTTTGTTACGTAATAGAATACCATAAATATACAGTATAAATAGCTTATTTGGAACTTCCGTTGTAGGATGTTTCCCAATTGTTATCACATCATTTAACAAAAAATAAGCTAAATTAGACGCATTACATCGATCGTTATACAAATTTTAAGACTATTAAATTGTCCCGATATGCAGTGGTCAAACCAACTCACAAGATCAATAGGTATTGAATATCCGATTATCCAAGCTCCAATGTTTGGTGTTACGACACCAGAAATGGTCATTGCAGCCTCGCGTGCTGGAGCGCTCGGTTCGTTATCTTTGGGTGATCTGCCGCCAGAACGTTGCAGCGAACTTATTCGTTTGACTGCCGAAAATCTAAAGCGGCCTTTCGCGGTCAATATTTTTGTCAATAATATTCCCAAGGTTTCATTCGATTTAAGGAAACAGTATAGTGAAACAAAAACTTTCGTGGAGCAATTAGCCGCGCAGCACGACTTGAAAGTAACCTTACCCGAGCTTGATAGTATCCATTTGACCGATTACAGGGAACAGATTGACGTAATCATCACCCATCGGTGTAAAGTTGTGAGTTTTACGTTTGGAAATTTGGATACAGAAAGTATAAAACGATTGAAAGACAATGATGTTACTCTTATTGGTACATGCACCTCGGTGGCAGAAGCAATCGCTTTGGAAGAATCTGACATTGACATCATCTGTGTACAGGGACTAGAAGCAGGGGGACATCGCGGAAGTTTTGACGAGACTCCAATACCGGCGATTGGCGGACTTTCACTACTACCGCAGGTAAAAGAGCATGTCCATGTTCCCATTATTTATGCCGGTGGTTTATACAACGCTAGTACATTGCATGCTGCAAAGCTCTTAGGTGCCAGTGGCTTCCAGGTGGGTAGTTTATTACTCAAATCTAAGGAGAGCGCGCTCCTGGACTTTGAAAAAGCGCGTCTTTCAGGCGTTAATGAATCAGACATCGTATTAACGAGGAGCTTTTCAGGGCGCTACGCCAGAGGTATAAAAAATAAATTCATTGAAGCTTTAGAAGCCGCTCAAAAGATTTTGCCCTATCCTTATCAAAATAAACTCACAGGCGAATTAAGAAGAGTAGCAAGGATAAATAGAAATGCTGATTTTATCAACATTTGGACCGGACAATCGATACATTCTTACAGTGAACTTTCTACTGCAGATATCATTCGTTCCTTGATCGAAGAAGTTGAAATTTTACATACTAGTTTAGTTGTTTAACAATAAACACGAAATAAGCTATGTCAATATATTGTCATTTTAAGAGATAACAATCCTTAAAACCTGCGTTTAAATTATTTAAATCCACCTGTAGTTGTTAATCGACAAGACATTTTCTTTTTTTTTCGAAACTTTGTCTCACCGTGAAAAACTAAAAATCTACCGCTATGGAGAACGAAAAAAAGAGAATTCTTGTTATCGAAGATAATGAAATTCTATTGAGCACAATGCAATTTGTTCTTGTAAGAGAAGGGTATGACCTCTTACTGGCAAAGTCCGGTAAAGAAGCCCTTTCGCTGGTTTCGGATGAAACCATTGATTTGGTCATAACAGACCTGGCATTACCCTTTGCTAATGGTTACGAAATAATCGATCGCATTCGGAAAAGCAGTACGAATAACCAGGTGCCCGTTATTATTATTTCAGGCTATCGAGATGACAACAGCATTGTTGAAGGTTTCGAAGTAGGAGCCAACGATTATATCAAAAAACCTATTTCGCCGTCTGAACTGATATCCCGTGTACGATTAAGAATAGGTCATGCTTAGTAAAATAGAACATACGATTCATAGCATCCGATCCTTTTTTGAGGGTGAGGGTTGGCCAATTTTGGTTACGATAGCGCTTGTGTTGAGCTTTCTATTTTGGGTAAGCTGTCTTGTCGGTATTGCTATCTTTTATTATCGTGACTATCGGTATCGCCTATATCATGCTAAAATATATCCTGTATTGCGAGATTTTATCTATGAACACATTTTGATTGATAATAGGAATAGCCATTATCCGGTGGATAAACTAGCGTTGGATCTTCATAAGCCGATCATTCAGAAAGTGGTCCGTCAAATATTGCATGAATATATTTTTACTATCGGTGGAGAGAAAGGAAAAAATATGCGGAGTTTATTTAATGAATTGGGCTTCGATAGAGAAGCGCAATACGAAATAAGACACGAGAGCCACCATGTGGCAGCCACAGTAAGATCTTTGGCCGATTTAGCATTGATGAAGGTCGAAATCCAGGATGCGGTTTTGATGCAGCTGATGAGTAGCCCACGCATTGAAATTCGGGTAGCGGCCTTTAAATATCTTTTGCAGGTGCGGGGTGAAATATCCTTCGATCAGGTTTTTTCTGGTATTGCAGGAATTACTGACCTGGATGCACTTGATATCTATCAAACAATTGTCTCAACCGATTATGTGGGATCTTACGTGTTCTCTCAATGGCTGGACGGCGCTCAATCTTTTTCAATCAATAGCCTTATGATGGACCTCATGGTCTATTACCAGCAATTGGATGAAGAAAAATTATGGCAGCTCATCGTTTCAGCTCAGGATGCTAAAACGCTACACAAAGCGATCAACTCATTGGGCAAACTCCTGGCGAGAGATAGCGAAAGTCGGTTAGTGGATTTTTACACCATCGAGCAGCCCTTAAATGTCAAGATAGAGATTGTAAAAGCATTGGGGCGTCTTGGTCAAGGAAAATCGATCGATCTTTTAGAGAACATCTTCAACGATAAAAGTACAGTATTGGCACTACGAAAACACGCTTATCGTTCCCTGCTCGCGCAAAAGCCTTAAAGTGCATCAAGTTTACGTAAAATTGAAACTGCTGAAAATTTGGACGATTATAAGCTTATACGTTATGTTAGTCACCCTATGGTTCACTATATATAGATTGCTAGGTATTGGTTCCATAACACAAAAGTATTGCATATGAAACATTTTATATTTTCAATAGAATTTGTTTTCGGATTTTATTGTCTCTTGCTGTTGATTGTATACGTCATGTTGTTTCGGATGTCATCCATATCGATCCGGAAGAATTTTCGTAAGAGAAATTCCCGACGTGTGCAGACATTAATGGAGTCTGAAATTGCTCCAGGGGTAAGTATTGTCGCACCAGCATATAATGAATCGGTTACAATCGTGAACAATGTACGTTCGCTGATGACACTGTTTTACTCCAGATACGAGGTCGTTATTGTGAATGATGGCAGTAAAGATGATACATTGGAGAAGCTCATTAAAGAGTTTGATCTGGTCCAGGTAGACTTTTTGGTTGACTATTTGGTGCCATGTAAGGAGATTAAAACAATCTACAAATCCAGGGACATCTCTCATAAACGACTAACGATCGTTGATAAAATAAACGGGGGTAGTAAGGCCGATGCGGTAAATGCTGGAATTAATGTAGCTTCCTTTCCTTATATTTTAAATACCGATGTGGATTGTGTACTCGCCAATGACACCCTGGTTCAATTAATCGAAGCTGTACTGGATTCGAAGGAACGTGTAATCGCTGTGGGCGCAACACTACGGATGTCAAACTCCAGTTATGTGGATTCCGGTATGTTGGTGGAAGCTGCATTACCCAAACCCATATTGGCCCGTTTTCAGGAAATGGAATACATTCGATCATACCTGTTGGGTAAAATGGGCTGGAATTACCTCAACTGTATTCCCAATGTTTCTGGGGGGATTGGGATTGTTTGATAAAGAGATTCTCATTGCTGCGGGCGGATATGATTCTAATTCCTTGGGCGAGGATATGGAGATGGTAACCAGAATGTGTATGACCATGTGTGACAATAACCAAAAATACGAGGTCAAGTATATTCCGCAGACGCTCTGTTGGACTGAGGGGCCTGACAGCCTCAAGATGTTAACGCGTCAACGTGTACGCTGGGCGCGGGGTTTGATGCAAATTATGCGCACACATCGTAAGGCCTTTTTTAATCCAAAGTACAAAAGGTTTGGACTCATCGTTTTTCCATACAATGCCATTTTCGAATTTTTTGCCCCTATTATGGAGATTTTAGGTATTTTCTTTTATATCTACCTCATCCTAACACATGGCATTAATTGGCCAATGGCTATTCTTTTATTGATCTTCGTCTATATGTTTTCGGTCTTTCTGACAAGTTTTTCCATTTTACTGGACAATTATGTCTATAAATATTACAAACGGCGAAAAGATATTATAAGGTTATGCCTCACCGCATTTATAGAACCATTTGTTTATCATCCCATTATCGTTTATAGCTCGCTTAAGGGCTATGTCCAAGAACTTTTTGGGAAAAAGCATGCCTGGGGGGAAATGACGCGAAAAGGCACCTTAACTCCTTTGCCCTCTGATCACATTAAAAAGTAGAAAAATGAAAAAATTAATCCTATCTGCGCTAATTTTTTGTTTGCTATTTTTGTCGCAAGTTGTACATGCGCAGGTTAACTGGCAAAATAAAACATACGACGTTGACAGCTTGGTTCCAAAAGCCGCTGGCTACCTGCGAGCAGGAAGAGTGGGGGAATCCATTGCATTGAGCCAAACCGTATTATCAAAATATCCTAAATACACGGATTTTAGGTATATCTTGGGATTGAGCTATCAGAAGATGGGGCGAGCCGACTGGGCGATTCCCTATTTTGAAGCAGTGGTTTCGAGCGAGCCGAGCTACAGAGATGCGTATCTTTCATTAGCTGCACTATATGAGTCTTCTAATCAGCCTGAAAAAGCAACGATTACCTGGCAATCCGCAAGTAAACGGTTTCCGATGGACGCTGAAATCATCAGGTTGTATAGCGAATTTGAACATAGGAAGTTAACACGTGACCGTGATGCGTGCATCGATATCTGGTATAAAAGGGGACGGAATTTCGTCGAAAAGGGAGATGTATTTCAAGCATTGGCTTATTCGGACAGTATACAACATGCTGATCCTGCAGACAATCGTTTCTTATACCTGCGATCAAGTGCTTTTATGACGAATAGAGAATACGGGAAAGCGAAGACTGATTTCGAAACTTTATGGAGCAGAGGTGACAGTTCGATTTTTGTTACCGAACAATTAGCAAACATTGCCGCACTAAACAAAGATTATTCAACGGCATTGGTTTATATGAATCAGCTGGTAGCGAAGATACCAGAAAATGTACAATATCAGCATTTGACCAAAGTTTACCGCGAGAATATGCCTTATAAGTTTTATATTGGAGCAAATCATATGCAAAGTTCGCAAGATCGGCCAAATGGACATTTCTTTATTTCAGGTCTGGAATATGGCCAAAAATTAGGGGAGAAAAATACACTTATCGGACAGTTTAATAACGGGAATAGACGTGGTGAGAAAGGTTATCAGGTCGGTTTGGATGCTTGGCTTAACTACAGTAAAAATATATATGCCTATCACCAGATAGCTTGGGCTGATGGTAGTGTTTTTCCAACATGGCGCGCATCTTATAGCCTATATCGGGAAGCGGGATTGTGGCTCTTCGATTTCGGAGGAAGGTATGTTCGTGCAAATGACAATACAAATAATTACGGACTTGTCGCTTCGGCAGGCCGATATTTTGGGCCAACTTTTGTCTATTTAAGGGGATTTTTGTTACGTGATGAACAGCGATGGAACCAAGCCTACTCCCTCGCGATCCGACATTATTATAACAGTGAAAAACCGGATTCCTATGTCACACTAATCGGTAATGTGGGGACTTCGCCAGATGATCCATCGCGTTATCAATTCCTAAACAACCGTTTCAATTTTTTATCCCGATCAATTAATGCAGGCTGGCAACATCGCATAGATGCTTGGGGTTTTACACTCATGGGCGGTTGGAGCTATTACAAAGTTGCTGAAAATAGATTTATGAACCAGTATGATCTAAATCTATCATTAAGGAGATATTTTTAATATGATGTGGAAGTTTATGTTAGGTCTATTGTCTTTGGTAACGATAGTTCAGGGTAAGGAAAGAATGGTATTGGTGGACAATGGGAAAACGGATTATGTCATCCAGGCGGATGCAAATGATCCTGTTGTACAAAAAGCTGCTGCGGTGATAAACACCTTTACAAAAGAAAGCACAGGTGTAGATTTTGCAATACAAGCCAAAGTTGATGATACACATGCCATTATTTTGGAAAGAAGCCCAATAACAAATGCGTCCCCTGAAGACAGTTATTCGATTGAAGCTGTAGGAAAAAATATTTACATCAAAGGAAGTGGTAGAGGTGTAATATTTGCGGCGTACCGTTATGTCAGGGATGTTATTGGTGGGCGAAAGTGGTATACAGGTAAAGAAAGTACCGATGTTCCAAAGTGTACTGCGTTATATGTGGATGCCGATTTAAAAATCTTTTCAAAGCCTAATTTTCAATTTAGAGAAGTTTATTTCCCTGTGGAATTGGATCAGGAGTACATGGACTGGTATGGCCTACATAATTTGGAAGATAGATGGGGGGACTGGGGCCATACCTTCAGTAAAATATTGCCACCATCGATTTACTTTAAAGATCATCCGGAATATTACGCGCTGTATGATGGGAAGCGCCAACCGATTCAGCTCTGTCTTTCCAATGAAGAAGTTTTTACTCATACAGTCGCTTACTTTAAGAAAAGGATGCTTGAAAATCCAACGGCTATCTATTGGTCCATAGCAGCCAATGACGACATTGGAAGCTGTACTTGCGATCTTTGCCAAGCCATTGATAAGCGCGAAGGAGGAGCACAGGGCTCCTTGATCCACTTTGTGAATAGGGTGGCCGGAAAATTTCCAGACAAGAAATTTACGACGCTGGCGTATCTCGAATCGGCTAATGCTCCAGCGCATTTTCGCGTCGCAGATAATGTTTCGGTTATATTAAGTAATATCGATGCTTTTCGGAAAAATGATATCAGTAGTGAATATTCTGCAGCAACTTTCCGTAGACAATTGGGCGCTTGGAAATCGAAAGCGAAGCATGTGTTTGTATGGGATTATTTGACTCAGTTTACCAATTATCTTGCCCCATTCCCCATTCAAGGAACGATGCAGAAAAGCATGCAATATTTGAAAGGACAAGGGGTAGAAGGGGTATTCTTACAAGGTGGCGGAGCGACCTATAGTGATATGGCGGAGTTAAATGCTTATATTTTGGCTAACCTTGCCTGGGATACAGATGGTCGTTCAGAAGAGCAATTGACAGATGAATTTATTGAGGGCTATTATGGTAAGGCTGCGCCATTTATTAAGAAATATCTCGATCTGCGAAGAAATCACTTGCCTGGAGCTTCCTCCGCTTTGTCGATTTATGGAAATCCAATTGATAATAGAAAGGATTTTTTGAGTCCCGAAGCTATGGATCAATACAGTACATTGTTAGAAAAAGCTGAAATTGCAAGTGAAGGAAATCCTTTATTAGAATCGCGTATTAGACGTGTCGGTTTAGGCTTGGATTACACCTACTTGCAACAAGCACGGTTCTATGGTCCGCATCAGCATGGTATCTTTGAGCAAGACGGCGACCATTGGGTTGTAAGACCTAATGTAAGCCGTAAAGTCACTCAATTTATTAAAGACGCCAAAAGGCTGGGGGTAATAGAACTTGCCGAAGGGGGGGCGTCACCTGATGCTTATGCAAAAGAATGGAGCGAAATATTCAATGCTGGAGTCAGAACGAACAAAGCTTCCCAAGCAAGTATAAAACTGAAAAATCCATTCGATCCTTCCTTCCCTGCCAATGGTCTGGAAACCCTCTCCGATAGTGTCCCAGGATACATGGATTATAGCTACAACTGGTTGCTATGGAATGGGGAGCCGATGGATATTACGTTTGATTTTGAACAGGAAAAACACATCGATACAATTGAGCTTAATTTTCTAAAGGATGTCCGACATTGGATATTTTCACCAAAGGAAGTCCGCATTTCGGTATCCAAAAATGGCGAAGATTTTCAAGATGTGCTGCTGAGGAAACTTGAATCTCAGGAGGAAGATTATACAGTTGAGAAGGTTCGCTATCGAGCTGTGATAAACGACCGTGTTAAGGTCATTCGAGTCTATGCTGAGCCCTTAGCAAAATTACCTGAATGGAGGTATCATCCGAAACGGAACGCGCTTATAGCCTGTGATGAAATATGGATAAACTGATGTTGAAGATGTATCTATAGAACTGATTTTAATAGTGTGTGAATATTGTTCTACAATAAATTTTTTAGTGCTTTAATTTAATACGGAAAATGATTAAATTAGAGTTAACTAAGTTATAAACAGATTCATATGGAAATTAAAACATCTTCAAAATTTGTTGCCGAACTAATTGGAACATTTGGTTTGGTACTTTTTGGTTGTGGAGCTGCCGCTATTGCAGGGGCCAATACCACAGCTGGACTTTCTGGCCTTGGCCTTTTGGGTATTGCAGTTGCCTTCGGCCTTTCGGTCGTGGTTTTTGCTTATGCGATCGGAGGAATCTTAGGTTGTCATATCAATCCTGCCGTTACGGTTGGTGTATTATTGGCGGGTAAAATGTCTGCTAAGGATGCAATTGTGTATATCATTGATCAATTTATTGGCGCACTTTTGGGAGCATTTGTTCTTCAACAGATTTTGAGTGGACAGCTGGCCGGCTTTACTGCAGGTGAATGGGCCTATGGCTCCAACGGATGGGGAAAGGGTTATCAAAACGAGTATGGTACTGCTTCTGCCTTTCTGATCGAAGCAGTGTTAACGTTTCTTTTTCTATTTGTGATATTAGCGACAACCTCTAAAGTAGGTAACAGTACAATGGCTGGACTTGCAATCGGTTTTACACTGCTATTAATCCACCTCGTTGCTATCCCTGTAACGGGTACATCCGTTAACCCAGCACGTTCATTTGGTCCTGCCATTTTAGCGGGGGGGGCAAGCTTTGTCTCAGCTATGGTTATTTATCGTTGCGCCGCTCGTGGGTGCTGCAGTTGCAGCGGTTGTTTGGAAAGCGTTGGAACCTAAAGACTAATTTTTTTCATTTTATCGGATGCGTCCAATGGGTACAACATACCTATTGGACGCTTTCATTTAGGAGTGATTAATAAGCCTAGAGGTCGGATCACTAAGATTTCAATATGGCCTCCATAAAACTTGCAACCTGCTCCTCGTCGGTGGCCCAGGAGGTAATCAGGCGAATAGCAGCATAATCATTATCTATTTCCTTCCAAATATAAAACTGGTATTTCTGACTCAATGTCTCTATGACAGATTTGGGTAAAATCGGGAAAATTTGATTAGTGGTTGAGTCTGTCAAAAATGAATGGCCTTTTTCTTTGATCACCTGAGCGATCCGCATAGCGTAGGAATTTGCTTTTTGCGCTAGTTCAAAATATAAATCATCTTTAAAGAGCTCGAGAAACTGAATGGATAAAACCCGGCCCTTGGCAAGCAAAGCGCCCTTCTGCTTGATTGCATAGTCAAAATCCAGTGCCAATTCGGGTTTATTAAACACTACGGCTTCACCTAAAAGCGCACCGTTTTTCGTCCCGCCAATATAGAATACGTCAGCATAATTTCCAATGTCTTTCAGTGTTAGATCGTTGTTTTCAGCCATCAAAGCATGCCCCAACCGAGCTCCATCCAGATAAAGTAAAAGATGATGTTCTTGACAACATACATAAAGTGCTTCCAATTCTGTCAGCGTATAGATCGTGCCAATTTCAGTCGAATTGGAAATATACACTATTCTTGGCTTTACGACATGTGGTGCCAGTGCATGTTCCTTTAACGTTTTTGTAATATCCTTCGGCGTTAGTTTTCCATCAAGTGTTTCGACAGTAATGACTTTGTGTCCAGTTGCTTCGATAGCGCCAGTTTCATTGGCCGATATGTGCCCCGTTTTTGCGCTAATTACGGCTTCATGGATACGTAAGAGAAAGGATAGCACAAGTAGATTGGTCTGTGTTCCGCCAGATAAAAAGTAAACAACAGCTTGCTCGTTCGCTATCTTTTTCTTCAAAATGCTTTTTGCTGCTTTAGCATATTCATCTTCGCCATAGCCGGCTTGTTGTATCAGATTTGTTTCAATAAGTTTATCTAAAATGCGGGGGTGCGCCCCTTCGGAATAATCGTTTTTAAAATTATACATAACGCTGTTTTTTACTTCAGATGCTATTTACTAAGTACGTCAAACGCATTACCAGGATGATAAATGAATCTTGACCGAGTCAAATGTATAAATACAATATCGTTTTTTAACAATCTGAGCAGGAAAAAAATGGGATAAAAGCTATGAATATAACATTCTGAGCGTATAAGAAAAGAATATGTTGTTTTGCACTGTAAATGTTTTTTCAAAACTTATGATTAAATTTGGGAGAGGAGGTAGAAATAAATATTTATCCTTATCAAATTATGAAAAG
Source organism: Sphingobacterium sp. UBA2610 (assembly GCF_002339225.1). Taxonomy (NCBI): domain Bacteria; kingdom Pseudomonadati; phylum Bacteroidota; class Sphingobacteriia; order Sphingobacteriales; family Sphingobacteriaceae; genus Sphingobacterium; species Sphingobacterium sp. UBA2610. Next base: position 167,583 of record NZ_DDKA01000009.1, on the reverse strand, counting down.
AGTCGTATTTGTTGCGAGTATTTCGCTGGCGTTTGGAATGGGGTACGCCTTTAATACCATGAGCAATTTGAACCGACCTGTCGAGTTAAAAAGAGTAACTGGTATAGGCGGAATTTTCTTCAAGTGCAAAGATCCTAAAAAATTAAGGGCCTGGTATGCCGATCATCTGGGACTGGCAACAAATTCTTACGGCGCTGTATTTGAGTGGTATCAGGGTGCTGATAGTACGAAAAAAGGATTTACGCAATGGAGCCCTTTTAAAGAGAGTACAAGCTATTTTGGTCCCTCGGACAAAGACTTTATGATCAATTATCGGGTTGCCGATATTGAAATTCTAATCGATCAATTGAAGAAGGAGGGAGTTACGGTACTTGATAAGATCGAGTCCTTTGACTATGGCAAATTTGTTCATATCATGGATATTGAAGGAAATAAAATAGAGCTTTGGCAGCCGAATGATGTTGCTTATGAAAAGATGGGCATCGATATGGGGGCCAAAACGACAAAATAGGTCTATTCAGTTCACAACGCAGGGTCTGTTTTTAGCAAATGATCTTTAAGATAATCAAGAAATGCAGCTCCAAGCGCTCCCAGGAAATAAGCCCCTAAATCTGACCAGAGAAATCCTTGTCCAAATACGAGGCGCAAAAGTGAATTGCTCCTTATCCATAAAAATAGGGGCAATTGGACAAGTTGTAAAAATTCAATGGTAAAACAGAATAGAATGGTAATGATACAGTAGGAGAACAGTGATTTTTTAATAAATATTAAGCGTGATAACCAATACACCATCATGGCATAAAGCACATCGCCACATATAGGCGGTATGACAGATATTTTACGTGAGATTAAACCCAAGAGTAGAGTTGTCACCATTAGGACCAAATACTGAATTTTTGCCGCGCTTTTCATTTCGTATATCGATGCCAAATTTATTGCCTGGAATAGGAAATTGTTTCAACAGGATTTCCAAAGATCTTTTTGTTCCCCTTTGTCTTCACAAATCTACCCTGTTGTGCTATTGCACTAGCGATGGAGAAAATGACATTTGTGTCGTTTTGGGGGTGTATTGTAGCGAGTAGCTGTCTATTTTGATCGAACAGCTGAAGCTGGTTGACCAAAGCATGGTTTATTTCCATGATGTAGATCTCTTTCAGTGGAATAATGCTATCCTCTTTTTTCGGCTGCCTGATAGATAAGTTCGCACTGTCAACTTGTACTTCAATCTTGGGATTGATCAATTGCAAGATGACGACTAGTGGACCAATGATAACAACCGCAACCAATATCCCTAAGCCCTTCGCCGAACCAAAGTTATTTGCCGCATCGGCCATCCCATTTATACCACAGAAGATCATATAACATAGTATAAATACAACAACTAAATAAATTAATCCAAAGATTAAGCCCTTTTTAACCTGGTGTGATTTAAACTGAAAAGTCTTCATACGATACGCTTTGATTTTTTACATATATATTAATTAAAGATATTTATATTTATGCAATCAGAGAGATATTATGTTAAACATTTTTTCATTTTGTTCGAGCAGGTAGTGGAAAACAGCATTGAAATTAAGAGAACCAACTTCCAACGGAAATCAGATTATTTTCAACTGCTGATGTATATGCTATGCTCAGTGCTGGGTGTTGTCAGTATATTTTGGGATTGGAAAGCAAGTATCCCAGCTGTAATGTGTACAATTTTTGTGTTAATAATACGACGTAAGGTTGACATTTTGTCTAATATGAGCTGGTTTATTTTTGGATTTATTGCTGTTGCATTGCTTTTGTCCTGGATTTTTCATCTGTCTTTTGGTCTGTTTGTGCTTCAGTGTGCATTATTTGCAACCGTTAAACTTGCCATATCAAAATTTAGAGAGATTGGTCAAGATCACACTGATATTATCTTCTCTTTAAATGCCATTGAGTTCTCTTGTCTATGTCCCGAAAACAGCGATTATAAGGGCTATGCAATAAATCCCATGGGCTATAAAAAGCGATTTCAAATGGCAGATATTCGCTCTGTACAACGCGATCGCAAAAATCTACTTATCGTATTAAAAGAACAGCTCGTCCGCCCCCGCGAACTTAGACAGGAAGAGATAGAGCTCATTCTTACGTATTTTAGAAAAAATAAGGCCGCTCTTATTCATGCGGTAACCACCGAAAGGATCCTCCAGGAAGAGGATCGTGTCTATTGGATCAAGCTGATTGTTTTTGCTTTGCCCTGTCTGTTGGCGGTATGCGCAATCTATATTTTTGCTGATAACGGGCGAAATTCATTAATCAGCGTATGTATCATTATTGGGGCAATACTTGTAGCGGTAATTTTATTAAAAATCACGAATTTGATTTATCATCATGGTGAGAAAAAGTAATTTTTTTATTTTAAGAAGTCCGCATACCAATGCCCAGAGGATTTGATGATACGTTGTTGATTTTTGAAATCAACATACACCAGTCCAAATCTTGGCCGATATCCTTCAGCCCATTCGAAGTTGTCAAGAAAAGTCCATACAAAATAGCCCTTGACATTTATACCTTCCTGTTTCGCACGATAAACTTGTTGCAATGCTTCCTGTAAATAGGAAACTCTTTTAGGATCATGTACTATACCATTCTCGGCTTTATCCGGAAACGCGGCGCCGTTTTCGGTAACAATTAAAGGCGGCATGTTTTGGTAGGTACTGAATTTTTTGAGCATATGATAGATGGACGCTGGGTAAACCTCCCAGTTCATTTCAGTTAAATCAACTTTACGCTCTTTTGCGGATACTATTTTTGCTTGGAGATAAGGAACGAACATGGCGTATCGTATAACCTCCCGCGTATAATTCTGTATCCCAATGAAATCCATATCAAATTTCAGGTCTCTTTCATCATTAAATTTAATATACTTCTCAATTCTATTCAGTATTTTAATCTCCTGAGTAGGATAGCCCATTCCTAAGAGAGGTTCTATAAACAGACGATTGAGTAATACGTCTGCTTTTTTTGCTGCTTTAATGTCCTTGTCTCTCGATGTGAATGGTTCGACATGAGAACATGAAAATGTAGTTCCAACCTGACTGTCGGGCTGGATCGATTTGATGATTCGACCTCCCTGTGCTTGTGCCAATGCCGCATGATGCGCGGCGGCCAAAAAATTACCCATACCTTTTCGTTCCGGTGCATGCACGCCAAAGAAATAACCTGCGGCAGTGAATACGGTAGGCTCATTGAGAACCATCCAGTTTTTAACACGATCACCGTAGGTATGCACACATTTGGAAACAAATTCGCCAAACCAATCTTTTACATCACGGTTCACCCAGCCACCTTTTTTTTCTAATGCATGGGGAAGATCCCAATGGTATAAGGTAACCCAAGGGGTGATCCCTAGTTCGAGCGATAGGTCGATCAATTGATCATAAAAATCCAAACCTGATTGATTTACTTCACCGATTCCACCCGGGAAAATACGGCTCCATGATAAGGAGAATCTATAATTAGGAATATGCATTCCTTTCATTAGATGGAGATCCTGGACGTAGCGATTATAAAAATCGCAAGCCTGATTACCATATTGATTTTGAAATATACGGTTCCTTTTTTGTACAAAGATATCCCAAATAGAAGGACCTTTGCCATGTAAATCATGCGCACCCTCGATCTGATAGGCAGCTGTAGACACTCCCCAAATAAAATCTTTGCCAAAAGCATCTTTGGTTAAAAGCATTTATAAAATAAAATTATCGGACCTCAATGCCGTTTAAAAACAATTAGGTCTTGTGGAATCTCAAGGGTGAATAGAATGAACTGAATCGACCTAGAAAGATCCTAAATATAATTCGCTGGAAAAAATAGTTTATCGTTTTCATAATAGATACATTACTCCGTTGATTACATTGAACTATTGTATGATAAAGTAACGAAACGAAAATGAACTGTATATAAACTATGTGTTAAATATACGAAAAAAACACCGCGATGAATCATGGTATTTAACTTAGCCGTATGCTAATTCTAAGCAAGTTTTATTCGTAAGTACGATCTTACCAGAATGTCTAATTGGCGTAGATTCTTAATCCCAATTTTTGAGCTATCTAATTTCAAATTCCGTATATATTGTCCTTTTAAATTCTAAAACTTCGGGGGCTACTTTAAATCCTTCGCCGCCGTAACCCTTGTTGAATGTTTCTAACGCCATCCCTGTTCTAAACTGCGTCGATTGATTGGATGCGCTTCCGTCGTTCGACAAAAACAGCAGTTTGCCAATTTCGACATCTGCCCGAGATGCAAGTTTTTTTGCAGATTTTAATGCATCATCATAAGCAATAAGATCCGCTTCTCTTAAAATACTGTCTGCTTTGGAATGATCGAATGAGATGGAGCCTATTCCGCTTATTTTGGTCTCTAACAACTTGCCTGTTAATTCTGTAAATTTCGATAAATCATGTAAAACAAAATCGATTGTTTGTTGTGCTTGATAACCAATAAATTTATTGGTATTTCCGATGTATTGATAATCCTTATTTGCTGATACGCTGCTTGTTTTAATGTCTTCCTTTTTATTGCCGTATTTTTGGAGCAATGCAATGACCGTATCGACAGTTGCTTGAGTCTCTCTAACCGCGTCTACCATCCTCGGTTTTGTGAATGCCGTATTGATTGTCAACGTGACTTGATCGGGCATTATCCTAATCTTTCCTTCACCACTGACACGAATTCTATTTTCACCTTCTTTTGCTGCCCGATCACAGGACAATACTACCATAATGCCACTCAAGCATATAAAAAATAAAGTGATTAACTGTTTTTTCATACTTTTTGATGTTCAATCTATTAAATCAATAAGTTGTTCCCTAAATATCTAAATATAATGAATAACTAGGATATCCGCTAGGGTAAAATGCAGTTGAAGAATAGGAAGGTCTAAGTAATGGGAAATAAGATAAAAAAGCAGGCTAAATACCTGCTTTTTTTATCTTGAAAAGCGACCATTTTTTAATCGATACTTTTTGAATAAATCTTTAGGTGTTTTTGCAGTGCTTTCCTGGCCATATGTATACGTGTTTTGACCGTACCCTCCGGGATTTGCAGATGCTCTGCAATTTCATAATATTTAAATCCTTCCAAAAACATTGCAAAGGCGTTATAGTAATCTTTTGATAAACTATTGAGTGCGTGTTGTATATCAGAGGCTATAAAATTATTTTCACCGCGATTGGTTGTTATTTCATTATGATAACCTATACTTACATATTCATTGCGGTAATTCTCCAATCTTTTATTTCGAGTATATTGGTTAATATATGTATTTTTCATGATTATATAGAGCCAGGACATCAACTTTGGATGTTTCAGGAATTTTTCAATAGATCCCAATGACCTTACCATGGTCTCCTGAACCAGATCTTCTCGTTCATCCGGATCGTTTGTAAATTGCGCTGCCAAATATTTTAATGTAGGTCTTTTTTCCTTAAACAGTTGATCGATTGTTAAATTTTCCATATTATCAAGTTTTAAGTGTCTATCTTGCCTATATCACTACAATTAAGGTGCTAGAAAATAATTAAGAGGAAATGCGTTGACGCTGAATGGATCAAGCTGTTTTATTACTTGTTTTATTTTAACAATCAGTTAGTCAATGTTTTATGTAGAATAACTATTCAGCTATCAGGCTGATGCTAAGCGTTATTCTGCATTAATAACAAGTGTTTTCCTGTTTCATTTCCCCCTTTTTTCTTTTTGTCGCACGTATTTATACGTAGTGTTTTAATTGGTACATTTTTAATGGCTAAATAGATGTGAATATTTAAAACTGTTGATACCTTTAAATGGTTATTAGTTATGACATGTAATGAAAAACAATATGGGGGACGAAAACAAAAAACTATATTTTGATCTATCAGAAGAGCCTGTGGGACGGTTGGAGAACCTCAAAGAGCCTTCGGAACTAAAGCAGGTATGGGATGGTAGTCAAGAAGATTTTTATAAATCGATTATTAGGAATCAACAAGATGATATTGGAAAAATAGGACGGTATTTCCGCGATGAATTGGCTCAGGAACTTTACGGAATGCGTATATCTCTTCAGAATTTTACAAATCGCTATGGTGATTTTGAAGAATTACGTTGCTTACGTGATTCATTAAGCACGTTGGTTATGGAGATTCGTAATAAAGCTGTATTGCTCTACAATCCGATACTGAATGATCTTGGCATTTTTCATGCAGTTGATGAGGCTGTGGCGAGTTATAGAAAACGATCGGGTTTTACAATTGACACCTTGCTAGATCCGCATTTAAGAGAATTGCATCATGAGGCACAAGTTCAGCTGTTTAAGTTACTTACTGCTATATTCCAGTATTTAAATGATGAGATTCCTTCACAGGCTATTTCAGTTTCGGTACAGGTGATTGAATTTGAGATTTTAGTTAAAGTGTCACCTTTTTTTAGCCAGGGGAGATCGCTGTCAACAATAAAACATGAACATAGTCCAATGCGTTTGATGAAGATTGCTGAACTCTATAATGCACGGATTATGAATCATACGCCGGAGACAGGTATTTTACTTAAATTAACTATTTAAAAAAAGAATAATGATAAAAATCCTATTGGTTGAAGACCACATGGTTGTACGTAACGGAATAAAATTACTATTAGAATCGCAAGATGGATTTGAAGTTGTTGGAGAGGCGTCGAATGGAAAGGAGGCTCTTCAGTTCTTAAATTCTAATCCTGTTCCTGATATTGTCTTAACAGACATCAGCATGGAGGAAATGGATGGTATTGAACTATTACATGAATTAAAAAAACAGTATCCGTCCATTAAAGTAGTAATACTGTCCATGTTGAATCAGATCAACTACGTTGTTGAAGCATTTGAATCTGGTCTTGCCGGATATTTGGTTAAAAACGTTGGCTATAACGAATTGCTTTTTGGATTAAATCATATCGCAAATGGGGGACGATACATGAGCGAGGAAATCGCAATGATACTATTGGACCAAGTTCGCTCTGGACAAAGCTATGCACAGGTATCAGGCGAGCTACAGACAGATTTTGATATCTCCGATAGAGAGTTTGAAGTACTCAAATTAATTGCAGAAGGATACACAAATATTGAAATTGCCGATAAGATATTTTTAAGCAAGCGTACAGTTGAAGGACACCGTCAAAACTTAATCGATAAAGCGGGCGTAAAAAATACAGCTCATTTGGTCAAATTTGCATTTGAAAGAGGCATTTTGAATTAAAAATTTCCTGATAGCCCCATCAGGAAATTTGAAATCTACACCACTATATTTTATGCAGTTAGTTTGTTACACGCAATTGCGCAAAGTTCACATAACTTAGCACAGTGCTGGCAATGTTCATGTGGATGCATAAAGCACTCCTCTGCACAGAGTGTACATAATTCAGCGCAAGTCTTGATAAGTCGTCGGCTATAGTAACTTTCCATAGCAAGAAGTTCGGCCACTGCTTTACAAACGACTGCGCATTCCATATCCAATGCAATACATTTTGCCATGGCTTGAAGGTCACTTTCTTTTGTGCAAGCATTCGCACAGGTATGGCAAGCAGTAACACATTGCCAACAGGCTTCTATACACGATTGTTCGATTGAATTTATCATAAGTTTGTCGTTTTGTCTCGCTGATTGCGCCTTACATAACTGACTTGGCAGCTTTGATGCTATCTTCTAAATAGCCCATTATACCGTCATGATCAGCTTGGGTAATTTTGCCATTCCTTAAATTTTCCAAAACATCTTTTTTAATTCGAGCGATGGCTTGTTCTTTTTCCATCGCTTCTACTGCTGTCTTTGCATTGATTCGATCGACAATGATTTTGCCGAGTTTGTTGTATATCCTTTCAGCTTCCTTATTGGACAACGCTGGAGCTGGAATCCCAGCAACAGCCTCGTTAGCAGCAGCTATATTTGCATAAATGACTGCTTCTGTATTCTTTGCTGCCGCAGCTTCAGCTCTCGCTATAGCTTGTTCACTGGCTGCCGCTGCTTTATTTTCGGCCTCCTCCATATGACGGGAAGCTTTTTCCTGAGGAGTTTGATGATTACACGATATCAACAGCAGACTGGTTATTAAGGAAAAGAAAAAGATGTTATTACATATCATGACCTACGCTCTTAATTAAGTATTTGATTATTTTAAATAGAACGGGTCTCAGAAGTAAATGGTTTGTCAATTAAATGAAACAGTTGCATTTAACTAAACTTGGTTAGAGAAATGGTTTTATGATACAAAATGATGTTCAATTGATACAATATTACCGGCAATTGAGCGATTAATTATTGAATTTTAGATATCTGTATACCAAATAGCTATTTAATTCAATGAACAAAATATACCTTTTAATTAGTGCCCTTTTTCTGTCTTTTGTACAGACGACAATCGCACAGCATACCACAGCAGTATCGATAGGAAAGGCGAATATTCCAATAGACGGAATTTTTCAGGCTGATCCAACCGTATTCTTTTACGGGGGATATTATTATCTGTATGGTACGAATGGAGATTCTGAAGAACAGCAGGGGTTTAAAGTGTATCAATCTACAGATTTGAAACATTGGAAGGTCCCGGCAGGCACAACTTCAGGTTTTGCTCTTTTAAAAGGAGATGCTTTTGGATCGACGGGATTTTGGGCGCCACAGGTATGGTTTGAAAAGGGTAAATTTTATATGGCTTATACAGCAGATGAGCATATAGCAATTGCAGTTAGTGATAGCCCTGTAGGTCCTTTTAAGCAAACTTCCAAAGCACCACTTGAAGTCGGGCAAAAGCAGATAGATCCTTTTGTATTCAGCGATCGCAATGGGAGGAAATACCTGTTTCATGTCAGATTAACGCAAGGAAATAGAATTTTTGTCGCCGAATTAAAGTCCGATTATTCGGGAATAAAAGGAGAGACGCTAAAAGAATGTGTCCATGCGGAATTACCCTGGGAAAATACAGCAAATGCAGAGTGGACGGTTACCGAAGGTCCTACTGTTATCCAGCAAGGCCAGTATTATTATATGTTTTATTCGGCAAATGATTTTCGAAATAAAGACTATGCTGTCGGCGTGGCAATCGCGGATAATGTCTATGGGCCTTGGAAAAAACTAGAAGGTCAGCCGGCATTAAGCCGAAAAAATAGCGGTTTTGCCGGAACTGGACATGGCGACGTTTTCAAAAAAGGAAAGCAATGGTATTATGTCTGTCACACACACTTTTCAGATGAAAAAGTGGCACCTCGGAGAACCGCTATCATACCGTTTAATTTTGCATCAACCAGTGACGGTATTCCGGTTCCTCGGTTTGATACCGCAAAGTTTCGCTTCCTGGCTACAGATCAGGGATTGACCCGGAATGGAAAATCCTATCAAACGGATGTAGCCTTTGGCGATCCCTTTATTGTATTTGATCCGCCTACCGATCGATATTATTTATATGGCACAGGTGGAACTGAAAACGGCTTTATTGCTTATAGTTCCAAAGATCTGAAAACATGGACGAAGGAAAGGAAAGTATATGATGCCAACCAGCCTAATGGCTGGGGAGAAAAAGATTTTTGGGCGCCTGAAGTTTACCGGGTCAATAACAAATACTATATGTATTATAGCGCCCATTGGAAAGATAATCCAAAACAACATATTGAAAACTATCGCATCGGGGTAGCTGTGGCGGATAGTCCCTTAGGGCCATTCAAAGACCTTACTGGAAAACCTATTTTTGATCCGGGATATCCAATTATTGATGCGAACGTTTTTAGAGATACCGACAATAGGAATTATCTGTTTTATTCGCGTTGTTGCTATGAGCATCCGGTGGAGTCGGAGGTTGCGGATTGGGCGAAGCAGAAGTATGGCTATAGCAGGATCGAAGAGAGCTGGGTGTATGGTGTTGAATTGGACAGCAGTATGACTAAAACGATCGGGGACCCAGTCCTTTTAATGCGACCTCCAGTTTCGATGAATGACGCACAGGCTGAATGGGAGAGTAGGTCAGTCACTTCGGGTGAGATAAATAGACGATGGACAGAAGGTTCTTTTCTAATGAAAAAAAACGGACAATATTATATGATGTATTCCGCCAACTATTTTGCTGGAGCCAATTATGCGGTAGGCTATGGAACGGCAACTGCCCCATTGGGAAGCTATGAAAAGTCACCTGCTAACCCAATCATTGAAAAAAATATCCATAGCGGGGGAGTAATTTCGGGTACCGGACACAATAGCCTATTTAGCGATAGAGAAGGAAAGCTCCGCTGTGTGTATCACGGACGTACTATAAAAACGGGTGATAAACGCATGGTGTTTATCAGCGACGTTTTCTTTAATGAAAATGGCCAATTGCATATCGTTACAGATTGACCCACGGGTCAATCTGTCTTTTTGGGTATTGCCGGATTTTCGACATTTTCATCCCAAGCAGCGGACGAGGCCGCTCTAGCACTTGTTCCGTCGCTTGTTTGTGTCTTTTTATGGGCATAATTGACATTTTCTTCTTCTTCAGGATCGGTTTCATCCACGTCCGGTTCAGGACGCTCAATTGGATCAGTATCATTGGGATCCGGAATAGTATGTTGCCCGAATAATCCTTTACGATACCATATGTTACTAAAGTAATAGGCAATAATCAAACCTCGTTTTACTACTGCATGTTGCAATATCTCTTCCATGTTTTCGATTTCGTTTAAGTGGTACAACCCTCTTTATTCGCGTTGTATTCTCTCGAATAATGAACAATATCAGCAAGGAAATAGTTTGCGAGATTTCAGGATGCTGCATCAGGTTAATTGAGCAACATTTGTTCGGGAAATGGCTTAACAATTGGAAAGTAAAGATGAACTGTTGTACCCAAACCGACTTCCGATTCAATTTTTATATTTCCTCCCAACCGCTCCATAATGCGCTTTACGAGTGAAAGACCAATGCCCGTACCGGGTATGGAGCCCACGTTATCCGCCCTTGTAAACATTTCGTATATGTGCGGTAGGTGTTCACTGGGTATGCCAATTCCATTATCCTTGATTTGATAATGGGTATAATCATCTTCATGCGAACTATCTATGGATACCACAGGGCTGTCCGACTGGGCTGAATATTTTATAGCGTTGATAATTAAATTGGAAAAAATTTGATAAGCGGCACTTTTCTCGCCCCAAATAGGCAATAATGTACCAAAAGTGGGCCGACAATTATTGACGTTATATAGAATACTGTTTTCTTGGAATATACGCTGAATGGTGTAGGCCATTGGAAGTGGCTCTTTGTCTAAAATGCTGGATCGGTGTTGACTTAATTGTACCATATTGTTGATAATATCCTCAATGTTGGTGACACTTCGGCTGAAATTCTGATACCATTTATTGATTTTTTTAAAATCGATATTGTCGGGGTGTTGCTGAAGAAATTGTATGCCCATTTTTAAGATGGACAGCGGGTTTTTCAAATCGTGGGAAAGCGTATGGGTAAACATTTCCAATTCATTGTTTAAGCTGAGAAGTTCGTCATTGAGGAGCTGGCGTTCTTTCAATTTCGCAAAGATGGATTCTTTGATGATTTGATTTAAGCGAAGCACAAAGTTAATTTCAGCATCATTCCATGGCTTGGCAACATCATAACGCGTATCTTCCCAGATTTTGAGCTGCTTTTTACCATCCTGTTCTTCTTTTAACTCCATTTGCATGACCTGACTGCTATTTTCTCTTCTAAACCAAACGATGTAATAATCGTTCTCCAAGCCTACCTTTAAATACATTAGACCGGCAAAACCAAGCTTTTCTTTAAAGTTTTCTTGATGATTTAGACGAAAGTTGTAGTCTTTAAAGAGGGCTTTGTCGGTATGTTTCTGCAGGAATTGAATGAGTTCATAAAACTGTGCTTTAGGAGGAGACTGCCCATAGCTAAAAACGTCGCCCTGATTGAAAATCGCCAAACCGTCTGCATCCACAAGCTGAGTTAGGATGTCCATATGTTGTATCAAGGCACAATTTACCATCTTATTTTCAGAGAGACTTTTCTTTAATTCTTCTTCTGCGAGCTTTAGAAGCTCTGTTCTTTCCAAGAGATTCTGTTTGACATGACTTTCATATTTGCTGGTTGCCGCCTGGATGGCAAACGTGCATAGTTTTCGTTGTTGTAGGTCGACCACACGCTTTTCGTTATGCTGCGCAACCACAAGTCCCCAAAAATCATCATCAATACAGATTCGAAAAAAAAGGGCACTTTGAACATTTATTTCTTTCAAAAAAAGTTGATGGAGTTCAGGCAGAGGAGATAATAGGCTCGAAAGGGGATCGATGGACTCATCTTTATAATAGAATTCTTGTCCCTGATCGTCCATGTTGGGAGCGTATCGATACGAATAACCGCGATAATAAGACAAGACTTCCTCGGGCATAAAATCTTTGGAGAATTCCTTGCCTTTGAAAGAAGACCGTCCATTTGCCGTATGCTCATCAATCACCGAACTATACCCTGTTTCTTGAATTTGCAAAACGAAAACACGATCATAATTCAATATCTTGTTGATGGCCGAACAAACGCGATTCCAATTATTTGGCTGAATGGTATCCAACAAAAAATTGAGTTCGTTAATTTTTTTAGCGGGAATATATTTTTTATGCTGTTGTTCCCATTCAATGTAAAGATATTCATCATGTCTACGTAATTTTACATAAACCCGGTCGTTTTTAATTTTAATGGGTAAAATGTGGCGCGACTGTCCGTTTTCAAGAAGTTCCATCACAGCATTCCTCACTTTTAACAAAGCTTCGCCGAAGATATGGCCAAAGCTATGAAAAAAATGAGTTCCTAATAGAGCTTCACTGGTATAATGTTCTTTTACGACAGACTCCGTTACTCCGACGATCGTAAAGTGCCGATCTAAAATGACCAGTTTGCCAAAAGATTGAAGCTTAATAGCGGTTTGATTGCTCGATTGGATTGTATGATTCATAGTACCCCAAAACTCCTAATGTATACATAAATGTACGAAAAAAAATTACGACAACATAGATCGAATCTTTAATATTAGAACGTTGGAAAGTAGATAAAATTGCTTTATTGGCTTCTTTTTACTTTGGAATTAAAAATGGTACCATTTTCTCACATGTAACATACTATAAATGGGCATTAAATTCTTTGGCAACAGCATTCGCCATTCCTTTAATTAATGATTTCCACTGCGGATAGGAGGCTCCTATTTTCGCCGCCAAACCGACGAGATAGTTCCGAACATTATCGCTAAAATTTTCATTGTCAACGTTTATGATCTCGTTTCTGCCAGCATATTGAAACAATATACTGTTTCTACGCTGTTCGATCAGGAAAGTTGACGATGAAATTCCTTCGAAAAAATGAGCTGTATTTTTATCGCTGGGATGGCTTGGATCGGGACAAGGCTTTAAGGTTAGGGCAAAAACTTTATAATCATCGGTTTTGTCTAGCGTGAGGTTAACGACATGCACCCAGTCATAACCACCGCTACTTGGAAGTCCCGGTCCGGGGATATCCAGTCTGATATAATCATGTAATTCGAGTAAGCGATCTATCGGTGTACCATAACCGCCTGTTAATTGAAATGTGGTAGCGGGTAATTGGGCTAACGTGTACCAATGGTTGACCTTTCTCAGGTTCTCTACGCCCAATTCAAATGCTAAGTTAGCGATATCTTCACTTGCAAATTCAAGTGATTCAAAACAATCAAGTCTTTTCCCTTCTTTTTGTTCCGGTATGATATTTTTCATCGTTTTTCCATTTATGTTTAAAATACTGGATTTCTTATTCCTGCTTTTAGCTTCCTTGAAGGTAGCTAAGCCACCTAGGTTTTTATGTCGGTGCGTCTTAACCCAAGCTCGCTTTTAGTTTGGCAAGGAGATCGTCTGCTTTTGTATGCTCAACTTTCATTTTTCGGATGGTTGGGCGTTTTCCCTTGTCTTTTTGCTTGATAATTTTTAGGAGCTCGTCCATGTATTCATTTTTATATTTACTAATATCAAAGGACTTACTGTGCTGCTCAATCAGCTGTGTCGCCATGTCCATTTCCACCTTTTGAATTTTTATTGTAGTGGGCAATTTAAGGTCGTCCAAGCCCCTAATCTCCTGCTGATAGCGAATTTTATTCAATACCAATGCATTACGATAGGGTTTTATAAGGGCTAGATGTTCGACATTTCGCATCACAAATGCTCCTAAACCCGCCATTTTTGTTTTTTCTAAAGCTTTGACAAGCAGCTGATAAGCTTTCTCACCGCCCTTCTGTGGTTCGAGGTAATAAGGTGTTTCAAAATAAATACTGTCGACATCCATCAGTTTTACAAATGCATGCAGATTGATAAGTTTTGATTTCTCCGGACTTGCATCTTCAAAATCGGCGTCTTCCAAAACTACATAGTGGTCTTTCATAAAGTATCCTTTAACAATATTGTCCCACTTTACTTCTTTACCAGTCTGTTCATTTACCCGTTTGAATTTAATATTGGATAAATCTTTACGATCAAGCATGTCCAAATCGAGACTTGCATTTTCAGTTGCACTATATAATTTTATGGGAATATTAACTAAGCCAAAACCAATAGCCCCTGTCCAAATTGCACGCATATGTTGTCCATTTATTGCTAATACGATAACCTTCGCTATGGAGGAATGGTTTGAAATTTAATAAAATAGCTGGCAAACTATTCCTAAAGGAATCGGTTATATACTGTAAAGCTGCTATTATTATCATGGATTTAAAGTCAAATGAGCCATTTTGGTTGGTGAAGAATGGTCTCTTAAATACCTATCCTTCCTTACAAAAAGATATAAGCTGTGATGTACTTATTGTAGGAGGGGGGATCACCGGAGCCTTGATTGCGCATCAATGTATGGCCGATGGAAAGAAATGTGTTCTTATAGATAAGCGGGAAATTGTGAATGGGAGTTCGGCGGCAACAACTTCCATGTTACAATATGAGATTGATATTCCCTTATATAGATTAAAGGAATTAATCGGCATTCAGGGGGCAATTGCGAGCTACCGAGCCTGTGGAGAAGCGATTGATAAATTAGGTAGACTTGCCAAGAAAATCCGATCGAAAGCTGGTTTTAGAAACAAACAGTCACTCTACTATGCGGCAAAGAAAAAGGATATAGCTTGGCTAAAGGTGGAGTTCGAAGCAAGGCAAGAAGCTGGCTTCGACGTCAAGTGGCTGACGGAGCGGGATATCAGGGAACGTTATGCAATGTGCGGTGCTTATGGGGGTATACTTTCGGATCTAGGGGCAAGCATTGACGCCTTTTGTTTCACACACGAACTATTGGCATATAATGTTAACCGAGGGTTATCTATTTTTGACAAAACAGCGTTGGAAAAAGTGTTTTATAAGTCTGGTTATAATTCAGCGATTACTTCAACAGGGGCTAAAATCAAAGCGGAAAAGATTATCTATTGTACAGGATACGAAACAACAAATCTCATTTCCGAAAAATTTGTTGACCTGCTAAGCACATTTGCTATTGTATCGGAAGCTGATAAAGAACATAATCAGCTATATCGCGACCTTCTCATCTGGAATACGGCCACGCCCTATTTGTATATGCGAACAACAGACGACGATAGGTTTCTGATTGGAGGAGAAGATGAGACCTTTAGAGATCCCATCAAGCGAGATGAGCTCATTGCAAAGAAGTCTCATAAGTTAGCGCAGTCATTTAATAAAATTTTTGTCGATAAAACCTTCCGCACTGATTTTACTTGGGCAGGTACATTTGGGACGACCAAAGATGGATTACCTTATATCGGAGAACATAGAAAGTTCAAAAATTCATATTTTGTATGTGGCTTCGGCGGAAATGGTATAACCTTTTCTGTTGCAGCAATGGAGATGGTTGCGAGTTGGCTTCATAAGCTAAACCATCCATTGGAAGAATGGTTTAGATTTGGCCGGTAATTTCCTGCTTAGCCATGCTTACGTAAAAATCGGAATACTCTCTCTTCAAGCTTCGCTAGTGGTAATTTATCTTTTATAAAGGGGAACTTTGCTTCCATAAATACCTGTTGTATGGCCGGATGGATATAATAAGTCTGCGAAACAGACTTCGTATTACCAAGTTGCTCTGCAACCTTCTTGATGACGCTATTTAATTGTCTTTTCCGTGCACTGAGTGATTCCGCCTGTTTTATTTGCGCAAGCTGATAAAAGGCTTCACGACTGGCGCCCCAAATGCGAATACTCTTGCAACTGATCTCACCTGTACAATTCTTCCGCAGATACTGATTAAAAGCGGAGCCACAGAAAGTGCTTTCGCAACTTGCACTATCCATTTGGAATATCCTTTTGCCTTTCATTTTTAGTAATTCTTCCAAAAGTTTAGCTTGTTGTTTGTTGGTCCAGGATTTCTGCTGGAAAACCCCCTTTTTACCTTTATAGGCTAGCGATATCTGATTGCCTTCAATGCTGACGTGTCTTTTTTCCAAAGTACTCAGCCCATACGATTTATTTGTCAGTGTATAACGCTTATTGCCAATACGAATCAATGTACTGTCCATTATTTTAAAAGCAACTGCACAAAGTTTATC
The DNA here is from genome assembly GCF_002339225.1 of Sphingobacterium sp. UBA2610. Lineage (NCBI taxonomy): Bacteria > Pseudomonadati > Bacteroidota > Sphingobacteriia > Sphingobacteriales > Sphingobacteriaceae > Sphingobacterium > Sphingobacterium sp. UBA2610. The sequence continues at coordinate 151,030 of NZ_DDKA01000009.1, read as the reverse complement.
CATGTCCCAAAATTCGTGTTTGAGGTGTTTGGAACTGATGTTTCTCAACTCTTGTAAGTATTTACCCATATAGAGGATATTGCTAAACTTTGCAGCTTGCCGTTGGCCGACAAATTTGGAATGATAGATATATTGTTTGCGTCCTTTTTGGTCGAAGCCAAAAGCCTGTAAATCGCTTTTTGAGCTTTTAGCGATCCAAACATCTGTCCAATTTGGTGGAATAACGAGTTTTGCGATCCGCTCTAAAATCTTTTTATCGGACACTTCCTTTTCCGAAGCGTCGAAATATTTAAAAGACTTACCTACTTTTCTTCTTGTATACCCCGTTCTTGCTTTCATAGTGCATTTACCCTTGTAAAATATGTTGATAATAGGTTAAGACGTAGTGGCCTTGTCTCGTAACGTTTTAATATATTCGTGAGCTTCGAGCTGTATACCAAGTTGTTTTTCGATGAGCAGGAGCAGATCATGGCTGATTTCCCAGTCTTCATGGTCAACAACATCCTTATAGGTATGTGTAAAGGCATCTTCACCTTGCTCACAGCTGCATAGTAAACTCCTTTCATCATTTCCTGAAATGGCGGATTTTATCTCCATCCAAATTCTGAATAGCTTGCCACTGATCATCGTTCCTCCGATTGAGTCGTCTTCCCGCGGAGCTAGGTAGGGTTTTAATTCTTCAATAAATACCTCGGATTGGTTCATAAACTCAATAAAGGTGTTATTTAAATGTTCAAGATGGAGGCGTGTGGCTATTTCTACAGCTTTCTGATAGCCTGCAATCCGATCGTTGTTGATCTGTATAAGGTCGCTGATTAATGTACGATCATTTATCGTATTGTTTTCCATTTAATGTCGGCTTTGTGAATTTCTATTTTTCACTTAAGAACGCCTCAAGTAGCCCTGCAGTTTTGTGAAAGAACAGGATAGGTATAATTTCATCCATGAAGGCGATTTTATACTGCGTACCATCAGTAGATTGTTGCACGATAGCTGGAGCGAAACGCAAAAAAAAAACGGCTGCTTTAAATTGCTAAAGCAGCCGTTGGACGGTAATTGCTATCTTTATTTTTTATTAAAAGAAGTTTTTTTACCTTTTTCCGTATCGACCTTAATCTGTTTCTTGTCTACTGATTCCGAAACTTCTGGTTGAACAATGGTTTTGCTATTTCCTTTTCCTATCGGACCGCCGCAGATAATTAGCGCAATGACCATTGCTTGCTGATTATTTATTTTAACTCTTGATTTCATATGTTTACCATTTAACGAATTGTTGTGATGTCGGTTAGCTGCTTCTAGATAGATAACCCTAGAACCACCTTTTTGTTTTTTATTTGAGCCTGTAAATTTTAAGTTGCTTTTGAAGTTTCTTTCTTGTCATGTGGATCCTGGTTTTTATAGTGCCTTCGGGCATGTCAAAATAAGAGGCTATCTCATGATACTTGTATCCTTCGAGAAATAATTGAAACACTTGATAATTTTCTTCCGATAAACTGCACATCGCTTTTTCAATATCATCCGCGATGAATTTATTGTCACTTTTATTTGTTTCTATTGTGTTGATACTTTCGAGACCGATGTAGGTTTCGTGGATATCATTCGTACGCTTCGCTTTGCGGTATTGATTGATGTATACATTTTTCATAATAACGTAAAGCCAAGACATTAACTTGGGGTGACGGATAAAATCATCGATCGATTTTAATGCGCGGATAAGTGTTTCTTGAATCAAATCCTCTTTTTCATCAGGATCATTGGTGAATTTTCCCGCGAAATGTTTCAAAAGACTTCTTTTTTCTTCGACTAACAAATTTAAATTGGAATTGTTCATAGTACCTTTTGTTAAATTGACTGATGTGTATTCGATAAACAGAGGTACAATTAAAGTGCTAGTTTTGCGATTTAGAGGTCATCCAAACCTTGTTTAAACAGGTATATGGGAAAAATACGTAACGCTGCGTATCCTTGATTTTGTAGTAGAAACACTACAAAAAAGCGGGATTAAACGTGTCGCAATAAAATTTACTGCCATGAATAGCTTTTTTTAATTGGGTATTTGTTCCTAAAAAAAATGTCTTTATTACGGGTATTACCTGTTTTAATGCCATATACTAGTGTCCATTTTTTTAAGCAAGTTTTTGAATTTTTTGTTTTTATCAGCTTTTATTGAACTAATAAGCTTTGAATGTGGTTCTTATCGAAAAAGATTAACGCAAAATAAAATAGACTATGAAAAAGAGCAAAAGATTCACATTAACTTTAGGAGCGATATTATGCGCTACACTATTCTTTTCGTGCCAAAACTCGACCAAAAATCAAACTGAAGGAAGCGGTCAGTCAGACAACATTGCACCTACTGATGCCGACGAAACCCGGTATAATTTAAGCGAACAGCAAAAAATGACCATGCAGAAAGATACGAGTTTAGCAGACACACTTAGGAAAGACAGTATCAATAATAGTAAATCAAAACCGTAACCATCTCGTCGACCTATCAATATATCTGATAAAAAAACTCCCTTAATTAAGGGAGTTTTTTTGCTCTTTCTTTTGATCCGGATCAGCACCATAAATATCTTCTTCTGAATGGTCCGGTTGCTCTTTCTTTTGATCCTCTTCTGTATTAATTTTTTCTTTATTACTACGATCGCGTTGTTCTTCTTCGCTTGGATCAGGCCCCTCTGCATTTTCAGGATAGTATAGGTCAGGAGTTACGTCTTCTTGGGAAGGGACTTGAGGCTGCTTCCGTACAGAAGTACCATCGTCGGTACTTGGATCGTTGTCTAGAGGGTCTATTTCGTTCATGTACATGGAGTTTCTCCAATATGATTGTGAAATAGAATCACCAAATTGAATTGCTGTATTCATCATCTTTTTAATAAAGAACAGCAATTAAAACTGAATGGTTGTTTTTTTTATTAAAAAGTGGTATCCATATTTTAATGATAAATTTAAAACTTTTCATTTATTGACCTTGTTATTAAATTAAAGTAATTTAGAACATACATATATATGAAAAAATCGACACTTCTTTTATTAATAACTGCAGGTATTGGGTATCAGGCCTATGCGCAGAAAATTGAGACCACGCCACAGATGTCATCGGAGGTAGGCATCGAACCTATAAAGCAAGGAAACTGGATGGTCGGTGGATCGATCGGTAATCTAGGCTACAGCTTTGAAGCAAAATCGTTTAACATTGCACTTCAACCGAGAGCGGGCTATTTTGTTTCGGATGGTTTGGCCATCGGAGCGCAAGCCAACTTAGGTTTGGCCACGGTAAAGGATGCTGATAATGAATGGACATATGGGGTTGCACCTTTTGTACGCTATTACTTCCCCAATGCAGGTTCCACTACAGGGAGATTCTTTGGGCAGGGAGACATCGGGATTTCGGGTAGCTCGAAAGGGAAAGATGTTGCACTGGCCGTAGGAGCGAATGTGGGTTATGCACATTTTATTACAAGGACAGTGGCTTTGGAAGCCACCTTCGGTTATAACTACAGTAAAGCCAATATCAATACGGGTAGTGGAGCGAGTGGATTGGGGGTAGGTTTGGGTTTTCAGATCTATCTGCCTGGCAAAAGATAGATTAATCTCGTACAGACTTAATAAAAGCATGTTTTCAAACCATAATGGTGAAAACATGCTTTTTTTATATAACGTGTTTATACTTGATACTGTGTATAAAAGACGCATTTTTGCTGGAATCAGCAAATGATGCAAACATTTAGACAATTACTGATGTTCCCTTTTTAAGAAAGGAGCAAATTACGATGACTGGAACAAAAAATATTGGGTTGGTACTAAAAGATAAAATGGGGAAATGGTCTTCTTATGATATACCATTGCTTAAGGAATGTCATCTAAATAATAAACTGGTCAAAAGTAACGAGCAGGAAGGTATTTTTGTGGTGGGAAGCTTGGCAACAGGATTATATATTTTCTCATTGTATAAGAACCGTTTTATAGATTTAATGGGTAAACAAATTGGGGTGGAAGAAATCTGTGAGCATTTTGATCGCTACAAACAGACCTTAATATAAGCGCCTGTAAATATAAGCACCGATAGCGCTTTCGAATGCTCAAACCGAAGGTGTTAACCTGACTTTTTAACACCTTCATGTTTGTTTTATGTTAGTGAAAAATTGGTTTATCCAATTTTATCGCTAGGCGGTAAACAGCATTCATCAATCCAACGTGGCTATAGGCTTGAGGGAAATTACCCCATTGGCTACCGTTATCTTCCGTAACATCTTCGCTGAACAGACCTAAGTGATTGCTGTAGGTCAGCAAACGTTCGAGAATCTCTTTCGCTTCTTCCACACGCCCTACGCAGGCCAAGGCTTCTACATACCAAAATGCACAGACCAAGAACGTGGATTTGGGCCGGCCAAAATCATCTTGATGCTTATACCGATAAAAAAGTCCATTTTCGCCTTTTAATTCTTTTTCCAGCATCTCGAGGTGATGACGTGCACGGTCCGATTTTGGGTCAAGATAATCCATAACAATAAGCTGTAAGGTGCTTGCATCTAAATTTCGGCTGTCTAATGCGTTTTGATAGACTTTTCGCTCCTCGTCATAACAAGCTTCAATGTAAGCTTCTGCCTTTTTTAGGAGAACATTCGCGCGATCCTCCATATCCTGATAACCATTTTGGCGTGCAATTAATAGGGCAGCTTTGCATCCAACCCATTGGAAAAGATTCGAATAGCAGTGATGGTTGGCAAAGTTCCGGAACTCCCAAATGCCGGCATCTTTTTCCTCGATTGTGGCTTCTATTTTTTCCAGAATAAAATTCACCCAGCCTAAGACATTTTTGTTTTCATGGATTTTAAAACGCTGATCAGTGAAAAGAGGCAACAATGCAATCATAGCCTGACCATAGACGTCATTTTGGATATGTTCAAACGCCTGGTTCCCGATTCGCACTGGACCGCTTTCCTGATATCCTTTTAGATAGGGTAAAATATGTTCCGTAAGCTCGGAATTGCCGAGAATACCGTACAATGGTTGAAGCCTTCCCGGATTACGATGTGTGATGCCGGCAATATAGTTTGCAAAGCTTTCCATTTCTTCAAATTGACCGATATGCGTCAGTGCCGTTAGCACATAGTAGCTATCCCGTACCCAGCAATAGCGGTAGTCCCAGTTTCTGCCAGAACCAGGGTACTCGGGCAAGCTTGTTGTTGAAGCTGCTATAATTGCTCCTGTGTCCTCATATTGATGGAGCTTTAGCACCAAAGCGGATCGAATAACTTCTGTTTGATAGATGTTGGGAATACTACATCTTTTAATCCATCGCTGCCAATAGCTAATTGTCTTATGGAGGAAATCTTCGCAGGTACCTGCGATAGCTGATTCGAAAGCAGCATCATAGGTCAATACAAGGTATTTATTCTCACTGATGATGGTCCAGCTCTCCTCTTGAAAGAAATGAGAAATGGGCAGATCCGTAGTAAGGCGAATTCGTTCCCCTATCTGGTCGTTACTATACAGGATATGATTGCTTCCACGGGTTGGTTTAAGTGCCAATCGGCCATAGTCGCCAGTAGGATGACACCTAACGTTTACACTGGGGACCCCATATAAAGGTTCGATCTTCCGGACCAACATCAAAGGTTTAAAATATCGTCCGAATTGTTCAAATCGAGGGGCAAAATCCGTAACGCGATAGGCATAGGACGCTGTATGGATTTCCGTGCAGAGCACGTTGGAGTTTTTGATGTAGTATTGCTTGGTTTCGACAATAGGTTCCTCTGAGCTGATCTCAAAGCGCCCGCCTTGCTGTTTGTCGAGCATACTGCCAAATACAAAGCTATCTTCGAAAGAGGGCCAGCACAGCCAAGATATATTGGTATCCATACCGACATGCGCAATATAGGAACAATTGCCAATGATTCCAGATTGATAGGTATGTCTTTTTTCCATTGTATTTTCGTTCATTATTTTATGATAAGTTGATTCAAAAATTGAAGAACATCTTCTTGTTCATCCAGATAATATTTTGCCGCAGACTTATTGCTACCAACTTTAATACTTATCGTCGATTGAGGAAGATAACGGAATAGGTCTTCATCGGTAATGTCGTCGCCAATGGCCAACATAAAATCTGCTTTTATATGACCTGCAATTTCCAATGCTGCTTTACCTTTGTTAACTTCCGTATTTTTAACCTCAATGACCGCATTTCCGTCAAGTAACTGTAAGCCATAATCATTCAGCATCGGGTTTAAAATCTCTTTTAATTCAGTGGCTTTAAGTTCGCCCAAGCCTAATTCTACTTTTCTATAATGCCAGGCCAACGAATAAGGCTTGACTTCAATAAATGCGCCTGGAGTTTGGTCGGCCAATTTTTCCATCAATTTTTTTACTTCGGGCATCCAATGAAGTGCCAGTCCTTTTTTATATGACCAGTTGAAATTTGGGAAATTTGACCAAATGCCATGTTCGGCAACCAAATAGTAAGACCGACCGTCAAACCAAGACGATAAGCTTTCTTGCGAGCGCCCGCTTATGATGACCAAGGTATTAAGTGGGTCTGATATAATATTATCCAAGAGGTTGTACAATAAGGTCGTCGGAGTTGCTTTTTGGGCGTGGTTCTGGAATTTGACCAAAGTGCCGTCATAATCCAGGAAAAAGAGCCTATTGCTGCTTTTACTGTATCGTTCCGAAATACTACTGAACACTTTATCTGAAATCCGCCTTGCCCATTCATCACGCTGGATGGCTTTGGTTTCAGCCAGGCGATTGGTAAATAGTTGCACCCAATGCTGTACATTAAACTTCTGTATAATCTGAATATTGGCATCGGTACGTTCCTGAACTTCTTCGGGCGGCATTTTAAGCGCTTGGTAAATACTGTCAGCAGTTTCCGTTCGATTATAGGGGTTGATAATCAAGGCGTCAACAAGTTCTTTGGAAGCGCCCGCAAACTCACTTAAAATCAACACACCTTTTGATAACGTTTTACTGGCGATATATTCTTTACTGACAAGATTCATCCCATCGCGCGTCGATGTAATCATGCAGATATCAGATGCAACATATAATCCAACCAGCTCCTCGAATGGAAGTGATTTGTAAAAATATAATACTGGCGTCCAGCTTAAATTTCCATAAATGGAATTGATTTCACTCACCTTTCGGTTAATCTCGTCTTTCAGCTTCTTATATTGCGACACTTTATCCCTTGATGGCACGATAAGCATATATAAGACAACTTTTGTATGCCATTCGGGGTATTTTTCAAGGAAGGTGAGAAAAGCACGTAATCGCTCTAATATCCCTTTGCTATAATCGAGCCTGTCGACCGATATAATAATCTTCTGGTCGGGAAAGTGGCTTCGAAATTGGCTTGCAATGGATTGAATTTTTGGTTGATGGCTGACTTGGACGAATTTATCAAAATCAATGCCCATCGGAAAGGATTCCACAAAGATATGGCGATCTTTATATATCAGCTGATTATAACCAGATGATACATGCAGTATTTTTTTGCAGGCGTTTAGAAAGTTCTGGCTATCAGCGAACGTATGAAATCCGATGAGATCCGCACCCAATAAACCTTCGACCAATTCTTTACGTTGTGGAATGTTCATGAAGAGCTCTTCAGAAGGAAAGGGGATATGGTGAAAATAACCGATGTTGAGTGTTTGGTTTTCTGAACGCAGCAGTTGCGGGAGCAGCATAAGCTGATAATCCTGCACCCAGATAAAATCCGAAAGTTGATCGATGGAAAGAGCGGCTTCGCAAAATTTTTTATTCACTGTGACATACGTAGACCAATATTCGCGATCAAAATGAATGTAGCTCGGCTGATAGTGACAGATAGGCCAGAGAACCTCATTGGAATAACCTTCGTAGAAATTGCGGATTTCATCTTTTGATAAGAAAACAGGAAGTAAGCTCATCGGTTTGAGAAGCTCAACAATCTTTTCTTTTTCCTCTTCATCTTTCGGAACGATTCCCGGCCAGCCAACCCAGAGTATTTCGTCGCTATCAAAAGCGGAGTTTAACCCAGTTGCAAGTCCACCCGCACTCGGCTTGATGATTAATTTTTCTTTTTTTCGTTCTATTTGTATCGGCAGTCTATTTGAAATTATTATTTTCTTCTTTTTCTTCATAAGAATATTAGATCGATTTATTTGCAGTGTGGAAGAGTTATATTGACTATAACGATGGGCTTGTCATCCACTATCTGAACAACCTCGGCGAAGAATAGTTTCGATAAATTCAAATTAGAAGGACGGTAGGGGCAGCTGTTGAAGAAAGAACAAGGTAGTTTATTGGAATAATGCTGGGGAATTTGGGCAGCGGTACGGCCCAAATAGCAACAAAAAAGACCTCTATTTCTACAGGTCTTTTTGTTATCTCATTAACTTACGATATAGGGACAGCAGCAGCTTTTTCGTGATTCAATTTTTTCATAAATTGATCGAGGATGTCTCCTAATCTCCCTGAAATTTCCCCTAAAATGCTTTCCCAATCTTTAACGGTACCATCACAATTGTCTGAAACAATTTTAATGCTATGAAAGGTGAGATTTTTTTGAAAACAGAAATTCGCTAGGGCATAAGATTCCATATCAAATGCCAGAGGATTAAAATGTTTGATATCCTGATAAAAAGCCGTATTTACATTGATAAAACGATCCGATGTCAAGAGTGCATCTTCGTAACGAAATTCATCGCGTGAAATGGATTCCAAAATCCCTTGCCCTTTAAAAAACAAGGTGTTTTCCAGAAAAAAACCATCTGTATACGCGTCTCCTTGCGCATAGTATGCCGGATAAAGAACATGTCCTATCGGATGTCTTGTACAGCCCACAGTGCCCACATTGAGAAGAATAGGATTGATCCCTAAAGCTTTGATGTCTTCATAAAGCGTAGCAACGGCTAGGAGAGCATTTACTTTACCTACACCAATTTCGTAGACAAAAGTCGATTCAATGGTCGGATTAAAAGATAGCTCATTTTTATTTGCTACCAAGATAATCGTTTCAATATCTTTATTCAGGATCATTTAGTTTTCTTCAATATATGGATACTCAAAAGCCAATTCTCCGGCAGTTATCAGATTTAAGAAGTTAACACAAGCCTGCTTTGAGGTGGGAAAATCCATAAATGTGTAGTTTCCGCAGCTAATCGGGTTTTGGAAAGGTACTTCGTATCCTTCTGTAAGAATAGTCTCTAATACTTCTTTCATCAATTCAGCCACATTCTGAGGAGTTTTCGCTGTTCCAGCCAATACAACATAAAATCCCGTGCAACAGCCCATTGGTCCAACATAAATAACCTCATCACCTAAGATGGTTCTAATTTCTGTTGCAAAACAATGCTCTAAGGTATGCATGACTTCAGGCGATAGCATACGCTCAGGAGAATTCGGTCTGATCATGCGAATGTCGTAAGTTGTATAACTTTCAACATTGCTGTTATTGGTGGTAGAAGCTTTAGCGTAGATCCCTTGTTTTAATTTGGTATGATCTACCGTAAAACTATTTACTTTTGCTTTTTCTTTTGTGTACATCTTGTTCTGTTCAAAGCTGTAACGCTTGCGACGCTACAGGGGTTAAAAGTTGAATATCAAAAATTTCTACAAAGATACTAGATTATTATAGAAAAAGGACGATAAAACTACTATTTTAACACTTCATAATGTTCGACTGTTGGAAACGGATCGTAGTAATGATGTAAAAGTTTTTCCCATTCCTTAAATAATGCAGATTCTCTGAAACCGATGGTATGATCTTCCAACGTTTCCCATTCGACCAATAGAATGTACTGGTTGTCTTTCTCAATACATTTACGTAGTGAATGCGTTATATAGCCTTTACTCGCACTAATATACTGGCAAGCTGTTTTATAGTCTCTTTCAAAATTGGATTGTTGTCCTTCAATAATTTGCAATACAGCTACTTCTAAAATCATAATTTGTTTTTTTATCAAGTTTAGTAAATAACTCAAACTTAGAAAATTTGTTTCTGATATGCAATACACGAACAAGCTTACCGAACAATTTATTCTTTATTGTTTTAATATGGACTTAGACCTTAATTATCCCGCTTTGACGTATTATATCCGTATTTTAGTTGTGAAGTAATGATCTGGGTGACCAATGGAATACCCGGGTTGCGATTTTGTGCATTCCAAACTAGAGAGAGCGTTGTTCGTTGTGGTAAACCGTTCAATTCAAGGAAGGTGACATCAACATGGTATCCGTTCTTTAAAGACGAAGGAACAATGGCAACACCCAATCCCTGAGCAACCATATTGAAAATGGTCAAAGCATTCACAGTGCGCAAAGTAACTTTGGGGATAAACTTATGATCACTAAAGATACTCATGACGAGATCATAATAAGAGTGGCTATAGTTTTTGGAAAATAAGATAAATGATTCATCTTTTAAGGCGTCAAGACTTGCTTTCGGCGAATTCAATAGGGGATGATCGTTGGGTAAAACGAGACTAAAATGCTCGGTATGTATAGGCAGGCTACATAGGCCAGGTGGCGTTTCCGAAAGACGAACAAAGCCTAAGTCCAATTCTTTTTTCTCCAGCAGATCCAGCTGGGTTTCATTCGCTAGTTCGTGAAGTGATAACTCGATATCAGGTTGCTGCTGTTTTAAATTGAGTAGTAGTTCCGGCAGGATGGTCTGAACAGCCGACCCAATAAACCCCAGCTTTAAGGTACTTATTTTACCATTGGCAAAGCTTTGAAGTTGAGTTTCAATCTGATCCAAGTGCCTAAAGAGTTCTTTCACCTCCGCAAAGAGATAGATCCCAGCTTCCGTCATTTGAACATTTCGTTTATTACGCTCAAAAAGTGCTACGCCATAGGATTCCTCCAGCTGCTTAATTTGTCTGCTCAAGCCCGGCTGCGCAATAAACAATTTTTCGGCAGCCCTTCTAAAATGCAGCTCTTCTGCCAATACTTTAAAATACAGTAAGTGTCTTAGTTCTATTTGATAATTCATGGTTATCAATTGATGATAAAAATGGTATTTCTAATTATCAAATATAGCAAGTACATTTGAGTAAAGCAGATAGGAAGATGGAAAAATTTTTATACGGCAGTGGGCAGCTAACATGCTCCGTAGCCTTAGCCATAGTAAAAGGAACGGTTACGGGGGAAATATCACCCGGAGTCAAGAATAAGATCGAGCAGAGCGCCAGTTATGTCCGTAAAATAGTCGAGCGTGGTGAGGTTGTCTATGGGATTAATACCGGTTTTGGTCCCTTGTGTACCACACTTATTGACGCAAGTCAAACGCAGTTGCTACAAGAAAACATTCTAAAAAGCCATGCTGTCGGTATGGGCGAACCTATCGCCAATGATTTGGCCAAATTGATGCTTATTCTTAAAGTTCACGCGCTTTCTCAAGGATTTTCGGGTGTTCAGTATGCGACAATTGAACGGATTATTTGGCATATCGAAAACCATATCATTCCTGTGGTACCTAAGCAAGGCTCTGTCGGCGCATCGGGTGATTTGGCGCCATTGTCACATTTATTTTTACCCTTGATTGGCTTAGGAAAAGTCAACGTAGAAGGGGAAATTATGGAAACAGCTACCGTTTTGGAAAAATATGGTATGGCTCCGGTGCACTTGGGCGCAAAAGAAGGTCTGGCTTTGATCAATGGAACTCAATTTATGGCAGCCCATGCTGTGATGGCTGTTGCTGAGTTAAATCGTGTACTTCAGAATGCTGATATTATTGCGACCTTAATGATTGAAGGTTTAAACGGCTCAATAAAACCATTTTTTACTGAATTACATCAATTACGCCCGCATGCCGGAAACCGTTATGTCGCTGCAAGCATTTTTAACATGCTTCATGGCTCCGCCATTTTAGAAAGCCACAAAGACTGTTCCCGCGTACAAGATCCCTATTCTTTGCGCTGTATCCCTCAAGTCCACGGAGCATCACGCAATGCTTGGCTTCATTTGAAGGAGACCATAGAAATCGAAATAAATGCAGTGACCGATAATCCTGTGATCATTAATGATGAACTAACCATTAGTGGCGGTAGCTTTCACGGACAGTCAATCGCTTTGCCTTTGGATTATGCCACACTTGCTGCATCGGAAATCGGCAATATTTCGGATCGAAGGGTTTACTTGTCTTTAGAAGGTCAAACCAACGGTGTCCCAAAATTGTTAATGAAATCAACCGGTCTCAATTCAGGATTTATGATCTTACAATATAGCACAGCCGCGATTGCAAGTGAGAATAAAGGGCTTTGTTTTCCTGCAAGTGCAGATAGTATTCCTACCTCTTTAGGCCAAGAGGACCATGTCAGTATGGGATCTATTTCCGGCCGAAAATTACTACAGGTCATTGACAATGTTGATAAAATATTAAGCATTGAACTGTTATGTGCGGCACAGGCAAAGGATTATCATCAGCCATTAAAATCGACTGCAGCATTGGAAGCTATTCATGCGAGAATTCGTCAGTCCATTCCGCATATCGAATCCGATCAACCGATGGAAGAGCTGTTGACTGAAGCATTAAGGCTCGTAAAATCGGGCGAACTGATCACATTGCATCGTCAATATGCGACGGGCGAAATTGCTGCGGATTTGAAACAAAGATTTGAAGAGTTTTAGACGAAGAAGGATGGAAAAAGAGCTAAAATTAGTTGGACCTTTTAGGCAGATATTAACCATGTCAAATATGCCCATTAATGGGGCGCTCCATGATAAACAAATAGTTATTATTAAAGATGGAGGTATTTTAATAGCAGGTAACGATATCATGGAAGTGGCGGACTTTGAGGGATTACAACTGCAATGGGGAAAGCAAGTGGCACTTGTACATGTAGAGGAAGATCAAGTCGCCTTGCCAGGCTTTATTGATTGCCATACGCATATTGCTTTTGCCGGTAATCGAGCAAATGATTTCGCCCTCCGAAATGCAGGCTCAAGCTACCTGGAGATTGCGGCAGCTGGGGGAGGGATTTGGAGCACGGTATCACACACAAGGGATTGTGATGCAGCAGAATTGATTGATCTCACGATCCAGCGTGCAAATTTTCTGTTAAGGCAAGGAATCACAACAATTGAAGTTAAAAGCGGTTACGGTCTTAATGTTGAAGAAGAGCTGAAGATATTACGTGTCATTCAGGAGTCGGATCGTCGTACGGCATCAGACCTTGTTCCAACTTGTTTGGCGGCACATATGCTCCCGCGAGACTTCAGCGGATCGGCAAAGGATTATCTTCATCGAATTACAACAGATCTTTTTCCGCTATTAAAATCAGAAGGGCTGTCAAACCGGATTGACGCATTTATAGAAAAAACAGCGTTTCAAGGGGAAGACATTGTGGCATATTTACAAAAAGCAAAAGCGATGGGTTTTGACCTGACTATTCATGCCGATCAGTTCACAACTTCGGGAAGTCAGATTGCAGTTGAACTCGGTGCCCAATCTGCGGATCATCTTGAGGCATCAACAGCAATTGAAATTGACCTTATTGCCCATTCAGATACAGTTGCGGTGGCGCTACCTGCGGCTTCCATCGGACTTGGATGTGGTTTTACGCCAGCTAGAAAGCTGTTGGATGCAGGTGCATGTTTGGCCATAGGAAGTGATTGGAATCCGGGTTCTGCACCCATGGGACAATTATTGACGAGTGCGAGTATTTTGGCAACAGCAGAGAAGTTGACGAACGCTGAGTTGCTTGCTGCATTAACCTATCGTGCCGCCAAAGCTTTAAACCTGTCGGATCGCGGCGTGTTAGCCAAAGGCATGAAAGCAGATTTCAGTATATTTAAAACAGCTAATTATCAGGATATTACTTACTACCAAGGAAGTTTGCAACCTACAGCAGTATGGAAAAATGGTCGGGAAGTATTCTCATTATAACAACATGGAAGATACATTTAAGAACGAGGTGGCGGAAGGTATTCCGACCGTATTGCCCCCAAAAGTAGAGCGAGATCATACCATAAGTCATGCCCCCCGACGAAAGGATATTCTCACCCGGTCGGAAGAGAAGCTGGCTTTACGGAACGCATTACGCTATTTCCCCAAACAATGGCATACCGTTTTAGCACCTGAATTTTTAGAGGAGCTCCGTAGTTACGGCCGAATATACATGTACCGCTTTAGGCCCCAATATGCAATGCACGCGCGACCGATCGCTGATTATCCAGCAGAGAGCAAGCAAGCGGCAGCGATTATGTTGATGATTCAGAACAACCTTGATCCAGCTGTAGCGCAACATCCTCATGAACTGATTACGTATGGTGGGAATGGAGCTGTTTTCCAAAATTGGGCTCAATATCGCCTCACCATGCAGTATCTTGCACAGATGACAGATGAGCAAACTTTACATCTCTACAGTGGTCATCCCATGGGTCTTTTCCCGTCGTCACAACATGCACCACGCGTTGTTGTAACGAATGGCATGATGATTCCAAACTATTCGACACCGGATGACTGGGAGCGTTTTAACGCCTTAGGCGTTACGCAATATGGACAGATGACAGCAGGTTCCTATATGTATATTGGTCCCCAGGGTATAGTACATGGCACCACAATTACTGTCATGAACGCTTTCCGAAAACACTTAGCAGCAGATGATACAATTCAGGGCAAGGTATTTTTGACTTCTGGCTTGGGGGGAATGAGTGGCGCACAACCTAAAGCAGGTAATATTGCCGGCTGTATCACCGTATGCGCTGAAATAAATCCCGCTGCGGCAAAGAAACGGCATGAACAAGGTTGGGTAGACCGATTGATCGAAAACATCGATGAACTTGTTGAACAGGTACGGTTGGTGATGGATCAAAAGGAGACCGTATCCTTTGCCTATATCGGTAATATTGTCGAAGTGTGGGAAGCCTTTGATAACGAAAATATTCACATCACTGTCGGATCTGATCAGACATCATTACATAATCCTTGGTCTGGAGGCTATTATCCAATGGGGCTGACCTTTGCAGAATCCAATGCTTTGTTGGCGAGTGATCCTGACAGATTTAAGCAATGTGTACAAGAAAGCCTTGTACGACATGTTGATGCCATCAATAAGCATGTATCCAAAGGAACTTATTTTTTTGATTACGGTAATGCGTTTCTCTTGGAAAGCAGTCGCGCTGGTGCAGCCGTATGGAATAATGATAAGGATCAATTCCGCTACCCATCTTATGTGCAGGATATTCTTGGTCCAATGTGTTTCGACTATGGTTTTGGACCTTTTCGGTGGGTTTGTACCTCAGGAAAGGCTTCGGATCTTCAAAAATCAGACGAAATAGCCATGACAGTTTTGGAAAATCTCCGAAAAGAGGCCCCAGTGGAAATTCAACAGCAGATGCAAGATAATATACAGTGGATTAAAGAAGCTGGAAAAAATAGACTTGTGGTAGGCTCTCAGGCTCGTATCCTGTATGTAGATTCCAATGGACGAATTGCAATAGCAAAGGCTTTTAATGACGCTGTAAAAAGTGGCTTATTTGAGGCACCTATTGTTTTGGGAAGAGACCATCATGATGTGAGCGGTACCGATTCACCTTATCGGGAGACCAGTAATATTTACGATGGAAGTCAATATACAGCAGATATGGCTATTCATAACGTCATCGGAGACAGTTTCCGCGGGGCCACTTGGGTCTCTATTCACAATGGCGGCGGAGTTGGTTGGGGAGAGGTCATCAACGGTGGCTTTGGTTTACTGCTAGATGGCTCAGGGGAAGCAGCTGTTAAATTGGAAAAGATGCTGTATTTTGATGTCAATAATGGGATCGCTAGGCGTGCTTGGGCTAGAAATAAGGAAGCTAATCAGGCGCTAGATCGTGCAATGGAGGGAAATACGGCATTGCAAGTTACGCGCGCGCAACTTGTAGATGACGATATTATTGAACAATTATTTGATCAGAGCGAATGAACTTTTTGTTGAATAATCCAGAAATATACAGCAAAGGTGACCAAGCGGTATGGAAAGGGCGTATCGATGGCCAGGATCGTGAATGGATGCGTTGGCATCAATTAATGGACTGTGTTGATCTTCTCGAGCAGCCCGATCTTAGGCAGTCTGTTGCCTTTCTTGGATGCTGTAGTGATGAAGGTGTTGGACGCAATCAAGGTCGTGTAGGGGCCAAAGATGGACCGACAGCACTTCGGAATGTATTAACAAACCTGCCTGTACATTTCTCAGATAAACTAAAACTTAAAGATTGTGGTGATATACTTTTAAAAGATAGTGATTTAGAGTTGTCTCAGCAGGGTTTGGGTACTGCCTTAAATTGTATTCTTGAACAAGAAGGATTTCCAGTCATCTTGGGTGGCGGCCATGAAATAACCTATGGCCATTATTTGGGTGTTAAAGAATTTCTTAAGAGCCGTGATCAAAGTCTAGGCATTATTAATTTGGATGCCCATTTAGACATCCGTCCATTGCAGGACGGCAAAGGGAATTCGGGAACGGGCTTCTATCAAATCGAGCAGGACCAGTCTAATGCAGGTTTGCCATTTCATTACCTGGCAATTGGTATTCAAGAAATTAGTAATACCAAAGGATTGCTCGACTATGCCAAAGCGAAGAAAGTACAGATTATAGGGCGAGAGAGTCTGGTCGTTGAGAAACTTGATTTCATTCGCGACAAAATTGTACGTTTTGCCAAATCAGAAGATTATGTATATTTGACGGTTGATCTTGATGCTTTCGCTGCAGCTTATGCGCCGGGAGTAAGTGCATTGGCATTTAACGGTATAGTGCCCGATCATTTGTTCTTTACGATCTACGATATTCTACTGGATCTGCCCAACTTAAAATCTGTCGATTTTGCTGAATTTAATCCCCATTTTGATATCGATTCTAGAACGGCGAAATTAACAGCTGATCTGATCTTCAAGTTGATAAACAAACTTGCCATTAAATTTGATCAGCAACTAGCCAGTAGATAAACAGAAAAAAAGATGGGTAAATTGCGACAGCAATCTAACCATCTTTCTGCATATTGGTCGAGGTCTTAAAAAAGCACATCGGCCAATGTCGGATCCTTATCAAAAACTGATTTTGCAAAAGGACATAAAGGCATAATTTTTAAATTTTCTTGACGTGCATAAGTCACTGCCGCCATCAATAGCTGTTTACCTAGCCCTTTTCCTGCATATTCAGAACTTACTTCCGTATGGTCTATAATGAATTTTGTGGGGCCAGCCCAGGTATAAGTCATTTGCGCAACTGATTTTCCTTGATCGATAACCTCAAAGCTACCATGTTTATCGTCATTTTTTTGTATTACTTGCATGAGCATGATTTAATGAATGAAAAGTACAAATTAAACAAAATCCAGCAATATATAACATGGCATTAGTTGAGAAAAACAGCTGTTTTACCAGTTAGATGGCATAATTCGCTTTTGTGTTTTGTAAAATTGCAGCGATTCTTTTAAATAGCTAATATTTTTAGTATGTTTGCTTTGCGTTATGAGTGTAAATCAAAGCAAAAGACAAGAATTTGCCATTGTGGACATAGAGACTACAGGTGGCCATGCAAAATCGAGCCGGATCACCGAAGTTGCCATTATTATTCATGATGGTAACCAGGTTTTGGAACGTTGGGAGACCTTGGTTAATCCAGGGAAAGAAATTCCAAATTCAATTTTTGCGCTTACGGGAATAGACAATGATATGGTGAAAGATGCTCCATTATTTGATCAAGTTGCCGAACACATTTATGGAATGCTCAAAGACCGTATTTTTGTTGCGCATAATGTAAACTTTGATTATTCATTCATTCGGTTTCAGCTTCAGGAATCGGGCTTCGAGTGGTCAGCAATAAAATTATGTACAGTACGCTATGCCCGAAAAATCAAGCCCGGATTATTGTCCTATAGTTTGGGACGTCTATGTGATTATTTAGATATCCCAATTGAAAATAGACACCGTGCGGGTGGCGACGCCGATGCAACAGCCATTCTCTTTGCTTATTTGAAAGTGCTAGATACCGAACAGGTATTTCAGGATATGATTAAACATAAAGCGCTAGACCAACGTTTTCCACCGCATTTAAATCCCTTGGAATATGAACAATTGCCCAATGATCCCGGGGTCTATTATTTTCATGACAAAGCTGGAAAAGTAATTTATGTTGGCAAGGCTGTAAATATAAAAAAAAGAGTATTGTCCCATTTTACAGGGAATAATATTCAAGCGCAAAGGCAACATTTCTTAAAAGAAATTCATCATATAAGTTATAAGTGCTGCGGAACTGAGCTGATGTCATTGTTATTGGAATGTGCGGAAATTAAAAAGTTCTGGCCAAAATATAATAGGGCACTTAAACGGTATGAGCCTAAATTCGGTTTATTTTCTTATGAGGACCAAAATGGCTATCTCCATCTGGCTATAGGGAAGACGACAAGGGGACAAGCATGTATTCAGCTGTTTCAGCGTGAATATGACGCTATTCAGTTGCTGCAAAGCTTTATTCAGCATGACGCTATTAATCCGCAATTTTGTCAGTTTGGGCACGCCAGTTTGTCTACGAAATCCATCAAGAAGACCGAATTGCCCGATCGAGACCTACACAATACCCGGGTGGAACGTTGTATTGAGGATTGGCTCAAACAGCAGCCATCGTATGTATTGATCGATAAAGGACGTAATTCTGATGAAAAAAGTTGCATTGTCATTGAAAATGGTATTTTTTATGGAATGGGATATATGGATCAATACGGCCAGTACAGCGGGTTTGAAGATATAAAAGGACAAGTTAAAAGATATCAGAGCAATCACTACATGATGGAATTGGTCAAAATGGCAGCAGAAAGACATCCCGCTAAAGTACATTTCTTAACAAAATCAAAGATTTTACCTGACGTTGCGGCAGAGCCCACTTTCTCTTACGAGAAATTGACTCCGAATAGTCTATTTAATTTCTATTAACAGCATATTTTCAAGTCATATTTTGGGAATTTTTTCCGTTTAGTCATTTCAATCTCAGTAATCTGTTAAAGAAATGTGAAATCGCAAATCGCGCGCGATTTTGGTCCAATAGTTGAAATATTCTTTGTGTAGAATATTAAAAAAAGACTTTTCATAATTTAGGTTAATAATTGGTTAGTTAAAAACCTGGGGCTCCCAACCTCAGGTTTTCTTTTTTTTATATTTCCGAACAAGAATTTTAGGTGAAGTATTCCTTTTATTTTGATTATTCAAAATAAATCAGTGTTTTTTTTATTTGAAGTGTATGTTTCAATTTATTGGTTTTCAATTGATTAATATTTGTCCCCCTTTTGTCCCCCTAAGTTTTTTCTCTCTATAGTTAGTTTAAGTTACTTTAGTGTCAGCGTACTGTAATAGCGGAATTAGTAAAACAAAGATGGGGCGTTTTCTAAAAGTAGCTGCGGTATATCTTATCCATATCTTTATATATAAAAAGGGCCTTTGGCCCTTTTTTTTATTCCTAATTCAGATTCCCTTATTTTAACCCAAAGATACCTTGACCTAGATTTTGATATAGATCTTTTTCTTTCGTAAATAATAGGCGATCAACCAATTCAAAGCGACAAATAGCAATGCAAATAGGGCGGAGGATAATTGTTGATTATGCCAACCATCAAACAGGAAATGATAGCTAAAGTTCCAAAGGTTTTGATGTTTATCCCCAATGAGAATAAATGAACAAATCGTAGGGATTAGTCCGCTAAGACAATAGATAAATAGTGTATTCCTGCCGAAGTCGTCAAAGACAGTATAAAATATCCCTCTGATGTTTTGAAATTCGATGAGATAGATTAATATACCAAGAAAAGAGATGGCAATACCCGTTGTGAATACGCAGTAACTGCTGGTCCAGATTTTCTTATTAATAGGAAAAGCAAATGACCATAGATAGCCTACTAAAATAAAGACCAGGCCTACGACAAATAGGTTCATCAGTTCACTTTTGCCGGTCAGTTTTTGAATAATGTATTTTCCTGTGATATACCCGAATATCGTTTGACTGATGGCCGGAAATACGCTCCAGACATCCTCTGGATCAAATGCTGTTCCTTCGCCGTGATAGAGGTGGGATGCACTAAAGATGCGGATATCTAGTGTCGTTCCAAACCAACCTTCCAGACTGTAAGGATCTGCTGGATTACCGTAATAGCAAATTAGCCAATAGAGGAGTAGCAGGAAGATACTAATAACTGCAGCACCTTTAGCCCTAAAATAGTATAGTATCATTGCCGTGCTGAAATAGCAGATTGCAATACGTTGCAGCACCCCAAAATACCTGTACTTGGCAAAGGGAATCCACTCGAGCTGGTGAAGACTATTCCATTCCGCAAAGGGGAAAATATTTAAAAACAGACCAAGTAGAAAAAGGATGATTGTTCTCTTGAGAATTTTATTCCAATATCGTGTGGGGGCTAACTGGTCGCTGTTTTTTAAAGAAAATGCCATAGCGTTTCCGACAGCAAATAGGAAAAATGGAAATATAAGATCTGTAAACGTACATCCATGCCAAATGGAATGTTCAAGTGGAGGAAATACATGATGATAGTTGCCAGGATTATTGACGAGAATCATAGCCGCGAGTGTAAACCCACGGAAAATATCCAGTGATTTAAAACGAGTCATAATAAAGTGTATTGGTAAAAAAGGCTGTTCAAGGATACTCCTTTGAACAGCCTATGTTTGGTCTAATTAATAGCCTGGATTTTGAGTCAGGCTCGGGTTTGCCTGCAGTTCCAATAATGGTATTGGAAGGAGCAGGCTATTTTGGTTAAAATTATACTTAATCAACGTAGGGCTACTCTGCTTGCCGTTATCGCATGTAAATTTGATTTCATTTAATTTATTCATCACATCTACTGTGACACCATAACGGTTTAAATCATCCCACCGTTGCCCTTCGAAAGCTAGTTCTAATCGGCGCTCGTTGAGAATGATGGCCTTTAGGGCACTGGAGCTGATACCGGATAAATCGGCGAGCCCTGCGCGATGACGGATGACATTAAGGGTATTTATTGCCCCTGAAGTATTTCCCAGTGCGTTTTGAGCTTCTGCTTTGAGCAGAATGATGTCCGCAAGTCGTAAAAGGTAAAAATGATCGCCACTTTGGAAGCTGTTGGCATGTTTTTGCTTTACGTTAAATGGGATTTCTGTCGCAGCATCTCCGCAGGGATTCCAAAATTCATCCGCCCAAGGAACTGAATAGAACCAAATGTTGGCGTTCTTTCGTTCGGTGTCGCCAGCATTGTCATAAGCTTCGACAAGATCTTTCGATGGTGTTCCATATCGGCGCCATTCGTTTTCGTTGATTTTGCCATTTTCATCAAGATCCGGGAAAAAGAATGCGCCACCCCAGCAGCTTAGATTGGGACTGCCGGCGATATAGGGAATCTCAATGATAGATTCACTATTATAGTTGTGTTTGCCGTCAAAAAGATCCGCATAGTTTTGAAGGAGCTGGTAACCACCTTTTCCAGCGATCACTGCATCGGCGTATTGCAATACCTTATTGTAATCTCGATCAGGGCGTTGTGCCCATATCTTGGTCAGTAAGGCATTTGCAGCCCCTTTTGTTGCTCTGACCTTGTCAATGGAAGGTTGCCCAAATCCATCGGGTAGGTTGTTTGCAGCAACTTGCAGATCCGAATCGATAAAATCATAAACCTCGGCTACAGTTGATCGCTTGATGCGTAATACTTCTGCATCTGTACTGTTGGAGTGTTTTTCCAAGGGCACACCACCATAAAGCTTGACCAATTGATAATAATGGAAGGCCCTTAAAAATGAAGCTTCTCCAAGAATTTGTTTGCGTCTTTCATCCGAAAAAGTAGGATCTGTGACCTTATCAACGTTGTCAATAACGATATTGCATTTTGAGATTGCTCCATACAGTTCTTCCCAGTCCCTGCGTACCATTTCATTGGTATTGGTGATGTTATTATAGTCAATTTGTGCAAAATCTATTTCGCCACCACCGGCAGCATGGGCATTATCAGAGCGAATATCTGTTTGCAGAATCATTTCCCATTGATAATAATTGGCATTGCTACCTGGACGAGTGCCATTGCCTATAAAAGAATTATAGGCTCCGTTTAATGCTTTCTCAATATTGTCTCCTGTGAGATAGGCATTTTCGCTCGTTACCGTGGAGGTAGGCTGAAGATCTAAAAACTTTTTGCAGGAATTTAGAGTAAGCGATGTCAATAAGGCTATGGCCAATGAAGTATATCTAGTTGATTTCATTTTTTGTAAGCTAAAAGGTTAAAAAGTTAGGTTTAAACCAACAATAAAGGTGCGTGCCTGCGGCGAAGTACCAAAATCGATACCGGGCGCCATATTGGAGCTCACGGTTTGCTGATTAGTTCCCCCATACATGCTTACCTCAGGATCCAAACCTGAGTATTTGGTGAATGTTAACAGATTCTCGCCCGTCACATAAAAACGGACCTTATTGAGCTTCCATCTTTCAAGCACTTGTTTAGGTAGCGTGTAGGCCAGGGTCATCGATTTTACCCTGAGGTAAGAACCTTTCTCTACAAAACGGGAGGAAATTTGTGAATTGTAGTTGTCATCTGTATTGTTTAGATCCGGACGTGGCATAGTACTGTTGTTGTTATCAACAGTCCATCTGTTTAACACGGCAACACTTTGGTTTCTCGGTTCCCACATACCTTCTGTATAAATACGCGTCGCATTAAGGATATCATTTCCCTGTACCCCCTGTAAGAAAAAGGAAAAGTTGAAGTTCTTATAGCTGAAATCATTGGTCATGCCATAAGAGAATTTTGGTGTAGCATTCCCGATGATAGCCATATCACTCGTTTGAAGACCTGTTTCCGGATCAGCCATCTGATAGATCATATCTCCGGTCTCTGGATTGACGCCTTTTGCGATATAGCCCCAGAAGGACCCCAATGCAACGCCTTCTTTTGCAATCGTACTATTACCCCGACCATCGATATTTCCGTCATAATAGGTTCCGCCATCAATATTCAGGACTTTATTGCGATTGAGCCCAAAGGTCACAGTTGTATTCCATTTGAAATCGTGAACGAAATTTCGGCTACTCAATTCGAATTCAAAACCTCTATTTTGTAGGTCGCCTAAGTTTTTCAGCGCAGTTCTATAGCCCGAACTGTACGGAACCCTTGAGCTGAGAAGTAGGCCTACAGTCCTTTTTGCATAATAATCTGCACCAAATATCAATCTCGAATTAAAGAAACTGGCATCCACACCAATATCGGTCTGATTTGTTGTTTCCCATTTTAAATTGGGATTGTCCAGGGTAGCAGGCGTATAACCGGGTACAACTTGGTCGCCGATGTTATATGATCCTGTCACGTCGACTAAACCGAGATAGGAAAAGGCCGGAATTTGGCTATTTCCAACTTTACCCCAACTCGCACGGATTTTCAAATCGTTTACGGTGTTTTTCAGCGAACTGAAGAAATCTTCATTGGATAAACGCCAACCGGCAGAGAAAGAAGGGAAGTAGCCCCAGCGGTTATTTGGGCCAAATACAGATGATGCGTCAGCCCGCAGATTTGCTGTAAATAGGTACTTGTCGTTATAATCATAACCAATTTTTGCGATGCCAGATACAGTGGATACAGCGGCGTCTACTGCCGTAGGCATCGCTGTGATCATCGAACCACCATTGACCGTGTGGATTGCTGGATTAGCAAAATTTTGCGTAGCAATATTTGAGGTTGTTGTTTGTGTTTTCGTTGTAATATAGCCTAATAAGCCTGTAAAATGGTGCTTGTCACTAAAGGTTCTATTATAGTTTAATGTATTTTCGGACATCCAATACTGATTGTCCTGCTGCTGGAGCGTTGCCATACCCTTATATTTTCGACCTTCCGTTGTACGAAAAGGATCTACGAAACTGCGGTACTGGTTGTTAAATTTCTCATACCCAAACAGCGATTTGAATTTTAATCCAGGTAGGATATTGGCTTCCACAAAGGCATTTCCTGTAAATCTGTTGTTGATATAGCTGTGCTCGTTGCCTGTTGCCAATGCAACGGGGTTGTCAAGATCTGTATAGAATGGATCTACTGTGAAAGCACCTTTGTCGCCATATATTCCGATTACTGGAGAGCCCAGATAAGCATTCATGATGACTCCATTTCGGGAGTTCTCGGTAATATCCACGTCGTACCAACGGTTGTACGATAAGCTGGTCCCCACCTTAAAGATTTTATTGATCTGATGATCCAAATTAACCTTGAAATTGACCTTGTTTACTGTATTTGTGATGACCGTACCATTATCTTTTTGATAAGATCCCGAGATGTAAAACCCTGTCTTTTCATCTCCACCGCGTACTGAAGCCTGGTATTTTTGGCTGTGACCGGTGCGGAATAGCTGATCTGGCCAGTTTGTATCAGCGGTATATTTCGACCAATCCAAGGCTTCTCCCATCTCAGTCATTAATTCTCTATATTGTGCCGCATTTAGAACACTAGGCTTTTTTCTGATGCCTGAAAATCCTTGATAGGTTTCGAAATTTACCTGTGTCTTACCGTTTGTTCCTCTTTTGGTTGTAATCAATACAACGCCATTTGCGCCAGAAGATCCATAGACAGCGGCTGAAGCAGCATCCTTTAATACAGAAATGCTTTGAATATCGGATGGATTGAGCTCCGATATGTTTTCAGTAGGAACACCATCTACAATGTATAATGGATTGCTACCTGCAGTAATTGTTGAAGTTCCGCGAACGCGAATAGAGAAACCAGCTTGAGGTTGTCCGGAAGATTTTACAATTTCCACCCCCGCCATTTTGCCCTCCATAGCACTCGCTAATTGGGTCACAGGGCGATCTTCAATATCTTTTGTACTCATGGTTGCAATGGCTCCCGTGATGTCTTTTTTCTTCTGTGTTCCAAAACCGACCACAACGATCTGTTCCAGTTGGTTGTTGGCAGTTTTTAGCTGTATATTGAGGTAACTATTGGAACCTACCGTACTACTGATAGTCTCATAACCTATTGAACTAAAGCTGAGTTGATGGGTAGTAGTCGCTTCAATAGAAAACTCACCTTTACTGTCTGTTTCCGTTTGTTTACCTGTTGTTGTATTGCGGATGGTGACCCCTGTTAATGCTTTACCGTCGCCATCGGTAACGCGCCCTTTGACAAGCTGTTGTATATTGATCGTGTTTCTTAAAGGTATGTCATTTATTTTCTTTTTTAGGACAATGGTGTTGTTGACAATTTTGTATGAATACGACAGCTCTTTCAGGTTGTCATCCAGAATTTCAACAATAGAACCATCTTTATGGTTTATGCGGATTTTTTGGTTATCATTAATCTGTGAGTTATCGTACAGAAACACATAAGAACTCTGACGCTCGATTTCTTTAGCAAACTTTGCCAAAGTGTATTCCTTGTCTTGTAACTTGATTTTAGATTGGTTTACATTCGCCATCGCCAAATTATTTGCATGGGAAACGCATTGGATAGCAAGTAAAGCAGCAAATAGTTTTGCCTTTTTACCAGCCCCTTGGATGGTTTTAAGTTTGTGCATAATTAGTTGGGTAAGTTTGTTTTATATTAGATAATTTAGAGTTCAACTTCAATTTTATTGTTTTCCAATCGGCATTTTATATCCAGAAAGTTGAGGGTCTCAACCAGTTGCTGGGCAGTTGAATTGCGTTTTATCTTACCTGTCAGTTCACGCTTTTCATTTGTTCCTTTATACACGATATCCACATTATACCAGCGTTTTATGGCGGCAAGCGCATCTTTAATGGGTGTCGATTCGAAATAGAAAAAACCATTTTTCCAGGCCATTGCTTCTTCGATATTGGCTTCTGCTACGATAAGATTCCCGCCAGTGGTAAATGCTGCTTGACCAGGTTTCAGCATTTTTGACTTACCGAATTGCGAGACTTGTACAGAACCGGCTATAAGTGTGGTTTTATTGTTTTCATTTGGATAAGAGCGTACATTAAAATGGGTTCCGAATACACGAATGGTCTGTTCATTGGATCGCACATAGAAGGGGCGCTTGCTATCGTGGCTGACCTCAAAATAGCCCTCCCCAGATAATTTTACTTCCCGGCTATTCGACGCAAAAGATTCAGGAAACGTCAGCACGGATCCAGCATTTAGCCACACCTTACTGCCATCGGCCAAAATGATCGTATACTCTGTTCCAATCGGGGTTTCAATGGTATTGGTACGGCTTGTAGCAGTTTTCCTACTGGCTGTAAATTGATATTGCACGGTTCCGGAAGCAGTCGTAATTACTTTCACCTGTTCATCCTGATGGAGAACGCTCTGTTGCTGGGCAGAAAGATCAATTTTAGTTCCATCGGCTAAAGTTAATACGGCCGCCTTAATGCCCGGGTGAACCTGTTGTTGCATCTTCACGGCTACCCGCTGGCTATCTCCAGATGTTCTTTTAACAAGGTAAAGGGGTAATATAAACAACAGTGCCAAAGCAGCAGCTATTCCACCCAACTTCACCCGTTGCGGAATTCGCCTGATTTTTGACGCTTGGATTTCCTGCTTTATATTGGAAAATAACAGCTCTTTGAGTTGTTGTTCATCGGTTGCCAGCCCCTCAGGAATAGGGAGAGGTTCGCCATTACTTGTTTCATACCACTCTTGCAATTCGGCTTCCTCTTCAGGGGTACATGTGCCTTGAAGCCATTTGTAAGCCAATTGCTTTATCCGGAATTGATTATGATCAACCATATTTAGGGGTTATTTATATATAGAGTCCCTAGATTGGGTTGATACCCTGACAAGTAGAGAAAAAAAATCACAAAGTAATCAGAAAGCGCTGAATACCAGCGCGTATTTTTTTTAAGGCACGGCTTAATTGGGTTTCGACCGTTTTCACAGAGATGTTCATGTGCTCAGCGATCTGTTTATAAGTGAGTCCTTCTTCGCGGGATAATTTGAAAACAAGCTGGCATTTTTCGGGCAGTTCCGAAACAAGCTGATCCAGCCGAACTCGAAGTTCTTCAAACTGAAGCCAATCTTCCGTCGAGTTATCGAAATCGGCCCATTCCGTATCGTGTTTAAAAACTTCCTGCTTGTATTGTTGCGCCAGATATTTAAAGACTTTGTATTTAACGGCCACAGCGAGGTAGGAGGCGAGATTGCTTTCAATTTGGAGTTGATGGCGTCTCAGCCAAAGCGAAGTAAAGATGTTTTGAACGATTTCCTGCGCGTCTTCCAGCGAATTTGTTTTGCGCGCAGCCTGGTAATAAAGCTTTTTCCAATAGCGATCATAAAAAGCTTCGAAAGCTAAGCTATCGTCTTGTTGAACCAATACAATCAACTCTTCATCTGAATGGCCTCCAAAATCTTTCATGCAAGACAATAATTTGTTTTTCTACGGTTAACGACGTGTAATGCGAATCGCGCCATAAATGTAGGGACTAAATTGGCAATAATGCAACTTTAATCTGTAAAAGCTGGTTTTGAACAGCTAAATACCTATTTTACAAAGACCAAGGGGAGGGCAAATAGGCAAAAAAAAAGAGTATCTGTTGATTCAGGTACTCTTTTTTTACGGGTACTTCTTAGAAGTTTGGTTTCAACAAGTATTTGTCGTAGAATCGGAAAATATGATCCGCAGCCTCTTCGGCAGTATCGACAATACGGTATAGTTTCAAATCTTCTTCGCTGATATATTTGTTAGGAATCATTGTATTCTGAACCCAGTCCATCAACCCTTTCCAATATTCAGAGCCAACCAACACGATCGGAAAACGTGCAATTTTGCCGGTTTGAATCAATGTGATTGCTTCAAAAAGCTCATCCATGGTTCCAAAGCCTCCTGGCATAACAATATAACCCTGAGAATACTTCATGAACATCACTTTTCTGACGAAAAAGTACTTGAATTCAAGTAGTTTGTCGCGATCAATATATTTGTTGTGAAACTGCTCAAATGGTAATTCAATATTTAGACCAACAGACTTTCCTCCGGATTCATAAGCACCTTTATTGGCTGCTTCCATAATTCCAGGTCCACCGCCCGAGATAATACCATAACCGCGTTCTGTCAATAAACTGGCAATATCGACCGCCATTTGATAATATTTGTGTTCACGTGGCGTACGTGCTGATCCAAATATCGATACACAGGGACCAATTTTTGCCAATTTCTCAAATCCGTCCACAAACTCTGACATCACTTTAAAAATCTGCCATGAGTCCTTAACTTTAATTTCCTGCCATGTTTTGTTTTCAAATGCGCGGATAATTTTATCTTCTTTTGTAATATCCATATATAACGTTATACATTTAATTCTAAATTCCAATTTTTCAAAAAGGAATACAATATAGCTATTTTTTTAATAGTAGCTACTTTTTCTGATTATTCTTACATTTGCATTATGAATTTTTCTTCTAAACTTCTTGAGAATGCCGTCGCTGAATTTGGAAAACTACCAGGCGTAGGGCAAAAGACAGCATTACGACTGGTTTTGCATCTGCTGAAGCAATCCGATGCGGATGTAGCCCGTTTTACAGCCGCTATTGATCGCTTGAAAGAAGATATTCAGTATTGCCAGGAATGTTTCAATATTTCGGATCACAGTATATGTGAGATATGTGCCTCCTTTAAACGTGATAAAAGCTTGATTTGTGTTGTGGAAGATACACGTGATGTGATGGCCATTGAAAATACAAATTCCTATCAAGGTGTATATCATGTATTGGGTGGGTTAATTTCGCCAATGGACGGTATTGGTCCTGCGGATCTAAAAATTGAGGGATTACTCAATCGAATTCAAAGAGGTGAGGTGGAAGAAGTTATTCTGGCACTTTCAGCAACAATGGAAGGGGATACCACCATTTTTTATTTATATCGCAAATTGCGTGAGTTTGATGTTAAAATTACAACCATTGCCCGCGGTATAGCCTTTGGTGGTGAATTGGAATATGTGGATGAACTGACCTTAGGACGGTCCATTGCGACACGGGTGCCTTACGAGCGCAATGTTGGTTAATTGTATTTCAGATAGATTTGTTTCACACCCTCGTGTATCTTTCTTCCTTTGTCAATCTGTTGTTGTCGCCATAGGCTGTCGGTGATCATATGATTTGCTTTTTTATTTTTTAAGATATTCACATAAGCGATTTTACCGAGTACCGTTTTCCTTAAACCAAGTAATGAACACGAATAGTCTCCCAATAGATAATGATTGTAGTAGAGATGAATTTCACGCATAAGCTTTCGTCCCCATTTGTTTGTGGGGTAGGCTGCTTTAATGGGCTCTTCCATGAGCGCTTTTGCTAAGGCTAAACTATCCTGATCTCCTGATTGTTGGGTCATCGTCCAATAATACAACGCTTCAATAGCTTGCTCCTCGGTGTCGGGTAGCAATTGCGTGGGAATGCCCAGCAATGTCCCAATAAATTTCCAAACATGGAATAAACCATCAACCTCGCTTTTCAATATATTGAATTTCATGCGTTTTAGCCCTGTTAGATAAACAAGAGAGAATCCGAGGTTGGTCGCAAGCATATCCCAAGTGTTTAAAGGGATGCCCCATTTTTCTGTTTGCCACTGACCGTGCTTTAGAATATTTAACCGAGCATACGAATGGATACATCGGGTAAGTAGGATGGCCTCAATGCCGATATTACCCTTTTTCAGTGCATTGTTACCTGTGACGTCAACCCAAAAGGTGACCGTTTCGGTGAGCCTTTTGACAGCACCTTTTTTTAACGCACCTGTAAAAATTAGGGGTTTATTGATGGCACTGGATTCATAGCCCCCCATGAGGACATAGTCCCGTAATACGACAAGTCCTGATAAGCCCGAACGTTGGCTGAGGCCAATGCCTTGCTCTATTTTATCCCAATCTAACCAAGAGGGACTGAGATCCAATGTCTGTAGAAAATTCTGCAATATGGGTTCGTATGCGGCATCAATAGGCTTTCCTGCAAGTGCATCTTTAAGCAGTTGTTGACCTTGAGGGAAACCAATTTTTAGGTGGAGCTGTTCGACAAGCTGGTCGCAGCTATTGTCAAATTGATCGAGTAAAGGTACAAATTGATCGGCAGCAGCGATCGAAGGTTTAGTCGGCAATTTGCGAAGCAATTCCACGCCAAGACCTCTCGACCAATAGAAAGAAAATGAACTTGTATTAACTTGATAACGCTCGGGTATTCGCCTCTCTTTTATTGAGTTGTCCAAGATATATAACCTCCTGTTAATGTGATTGTATTGTTCGATTTATTGAATTTAAAGTCTATATAATCCGTTTGACAAGATAAAAGATCACTGCAGCAAAATTGACGGTCAATTTTAAAATGAAGTCTAAAAGAGCCACCTGTCTGATCAGCAAAAAAAGTCAGCCTGTTGACGCTAAAGTCACTTAAATGCGGGCCGCCATCTTTATCTTCCAATTGATCGATAACGTAATCATTGATTTCTTTCTGATGTTTGTCGACGAATGGTAGGAGCTCTTGATCGGTGAACGGTATGATTAAACTGTCTTTTTCTATCGCTATTCTGATGCTAATTTCTGCCATTTTATTATAGTGTGCTAATAAAGATCTCTCCAGTTTGGGATATATAGATTGAAAATTGCTTCTGTTTCCTTTCGGGTCTTATCCGCAAATTTACAGAAAGCCTTTAGAATAATTAGATTGATGTGTTCTTTTTTAAAATCTATGAGTCGATTTGAAAATTGAAATCCACCTTCAACGATTCTAAAATCACTTTTGGGTAGTTTACGGATGGTTACTGTTGCCACATCATATATATCCAATTGCTCCTCCCAGTAAGCAATTTGCTTGACGACTTCATGGTAGAGTAATTCCTGGCACCATTTGTACAGTAAGTTCAAGGTATTTGTGTTCTTCTTTTGATATACACATATGCTCGTTGCTGTCAATTCAACAGTTGGTAGCATTGCGGACGGATAAATCTTGACCAAATAAGGTTTTCCAAATAGGTAGTAGGGATCTTCCAGATAGGAATAGGATGAATCTTCCGATTTATTTTCTGGAGGATTTAGCTTAATGTACTCTTTGAGGAAAGCAACATCGCAATGCGCTGGAGCATATACACGATAGGGTGATGAACTACCTAGAATCTGGATGTAATCTTTATTCCAAAGTACTATTTCGTAAAATATACTCCCTATTTCAATTTGCATGTTTCGATCTTAAGTTGGAAATGAGGCATAGGCATTCGACCTAAATCAGACCCTATAAACTATTTCAAAGTAACGTTTTTTTGATATTAATCAATAATGATAATCGTAACAATTTCTGTCAATAATTGCGGGCAAGCTTAAGGGCTTCGTTAGAAAAAATTATAGCCTATTAGTAATCAACTTCGGACTGTAAGCAGTATGTCTGTACGATGAAGCCATGGTAGTTGCACATAAAAAAGGTGGACTCAACGTGGACTTACTGTGGACTCACTGTGTTTACAGTATGAAGCTGGTCATAAGTTGGAAGTAATTTTTAGTATTGTTACCAGCTCTCACTAGCTTTTGTTTTTTGTTTTAATATTTAGATACTATCTTTGGAATACTGTTTATGTATCAACCCAACGACCATTTTCCAATACTAGATCTGCAAAAATTCCAGGAAGGGATTATTGCGGATTGTGACCTGCTTTTTCACGAACTTATTGGTCCTCGGGAAATTAATGAGCCGCATAAACATGATTTCTTTATTCTCTTATTATTTGAAGAGTCTGTAGGTACGCATACCATAGACTTCGATCACTTTACGCTTGGATGTAATCAATTACATCTCGTTTTTCCAGGTCAGGTACATCAGTGGAAGATGGACGACTCGACCCATGCATTGCAGCTCATGATCAGCAGACGTTGGTTCGAAAGCTTATTACCTGCATTGCGATTTCCTATTTCTTATTATCTAAAGCATTTGGTCATTGATCTTTCAGCGATCCACTTTCAGTCGCTATCGGCAGAATTTAAAGCAATTGCAGCTGATCTAGCGGACGATCATATCCTATGGGAATTGATTTACGCGCGGGTTAAAGTAATTGCCCTTCTGATTAGCAAGATCGTTCAGGATAATTATCATGATTATGAACAACATCAGGATAATCCGATTGTGGCAAAATTTGTTCAGCTTATCGATGAATGGTATAAAAGTGAAAAATCCGTTGCTTTTTATGCCGAGAAGCTAAATATATCCGCAAACTATCTGAATGTGTTAAGTAATCGGGTGTTACACAAGTCAGCTTCATTTTTGATTCAGGAACGCGTGTTATTGGAAGCAAAGCGCTTGCTTAAAATTTCGGATAAAACGATCAAAGCTATTGTCTTTGATCTGGGATTTTACGATAATGCAAGCTTCAGCAAGTTTTTTAAATGCCATACAAATATGACACCAAGTCAGTTTAAAGCGCAGCCATAATTTCTACACAAGCTGTGATAATTCATACAAGGATCATTGTCCCAAATCACTTAGCTTTGGTGAAAATGATTTAAGCATGAATGAAATCAATCAAAATCAAGATACTTATTTGTTGAGGAACGTATTGCTAGAAACAGGCTTTCTTTATGAGAAGGAAGAAATTGTTGCTACGAAAACGGCATTATTTGATATTCAAATCGAGGCAAATAAAATAAAAAATATAGAGCCAGCGCAATCGGGGATTGACGGAAAAGGCTTCGACATGAAAGGTAAATTGGCCTTACCGCCATTCCGTGACATGCACATTCATTTAGATAAAACTTTATACGGCCTGCCCTGGAAGGCGGTATTTCCAAAAAACAGGACTGTAAAAGATATGATTGCCAAGGAACAGATCATCATCCCTGAATTGTTGAAAACCTCTGTCGAACGGGCCGAAAAATTGATTGCGCTATTGCAGGGCTACGGAACAAATTTTGCGCGCGCACATTTTAATGTAGACCCAACATCGGGGACGAAGTCATTGGAACATCTGTTACAGGCACTGGAACATTTAAAGTATTCCTTTGCTGCAGAACTGGTCGCATTCCCCCAACATGGTCTATTCTATACAGAATCCGCGAAGTTAATGGAGGAAGTTGCAAAATGGGAACAGGTGGATTTTATCGGTGGTTTGGATCCCTTTAGTATTGACGGCAGTATCGAGAAACCGATGGACTTGACGGTTCGACTTGCATTGGACAATAACAAGGGAATCGATATCCACTTGCATGAAGGTGGAGAATCAGGTGTTAAAACTATGGAATATTTGATTGATAAAGCATTGGAAAACCCCGCATTACAGGGACGCACATTTATCAGTCATGCTTTCGCCTTAGGCTACCTGCCGAAAAAAGACTTAGAACACATGGCCGAACGACTGGCAGAAGCGAAAGTCGGTATATGCAGTTCGGTTCCTTTCCGCAATATGTTGATGCCATTTCGGGAACTGAAAAAGGCGGGAGTGGAAGTTTTTGTGGGGAATGACAATGTTCAGGATCATTGGGGTACTTTTGGTAGTGGTAATATGCTTCAGAAAGCCAATCTAGCCGCGCAATTATATGGTTATGAAACTGAATTCGAGCTATCTCGTTGCCTTTGTTATGCGACCAATGGCAAAATCCCGCTTGATGACCACGGGAATTCGGTATGGCCGAAAGTAGGAGATGATGCTAGCCTTCTTTTTGTCGACGCGAGTTGTTCAGCAGAAGCAGTTTCTCGGATCTCGACCGTCCATGGGCTTATTCATCAGGGAAATCTCGTCAAATGGAACAATAGTTCACAAGCTTTATTAAAATAGCACATAATAAGAACATTTGACATGCCAATTTATCGTCTGGGGAATTGGCATGCTCATTTTTTAGGAGGGATTACGGTTAATGTAGGAAAGTCGTCTTGCAGTAGTCTATTTTATAAGAACCTTGCTCATGGACCAATTGAACCTCGTTTTTGGTTCGGATATTATCGCCGTAATCAATAAATACGATAAACTTGCTCTCCGTTATTTTGTCGATTTTAACATCCTTGATATCCAATGCGTCGTCATTACCTCTTCCAAATAACCAGGTTTCCGCTGTATATAAGGGATAGATTTTTTCCCATTTAGCTTTGTAAGCTGCTTCAGCTTTGGGCAGTTCTTCATCTGTGAGGTTAGATGGCCCGTAAATTTCATTGGCATCTTTTAAGAACGCCTGAAAGCGTTTGGTACATAAGGCATCTTCTTTGTCCAGATAGTAACAATATTTGCCGGATGCAGAACTTTTACATTTAAAAATCTCTTTTAACCAATCTTCCGCTTGCTGATGCTGAGCAATTGTCGTGTTTTGCTTCACTGTGCCTGTGCCGTCGTTGATTAAAACCTGCTTTGCAGGATGTTCCACTGCAGTGCTTTTATGGTTTTTCGTTGGATTTATACAGCTCGCTAGCATGTAAAACAGCAGTATTGTTGCATACAAACTTTTCATCTTTTGATATCGTCTTTTATTTGGGTGTAAAATTAGGATATAAATCCCATAACACGATCACGGATTACCGCTATATTTCTACAGCATATTTACCAAAAAATCCTATTTCCCATTCTTGTTGAAATAAAGCAAAGCTCTGTGTGCCGATCGTGTGGCGTATAAACGCAATACATCTGCGTAGTTAAGAGTCCCTTGTTTCTTTCTGATGCTAATTATTTATTTTTAATTGCTGTATAACAGCATTTTATGTTTTCTCTATATTTTTTTTACTTCTTTTTTTTTCTACGCAAATTCCCTGCGCATTAACCCAACGATATTTGTAATGTCAACAATGACAAACGTTCTTTGATGAAATTATAGCGAATAGCTTTAAGATATATACTTCTTGATGAAGTATTAAAGAAGCCTTTCTTCTTCAGTGGCATCCTGGTCACCTGTTTCAGTATAGCAGGTTAGTATTGTTCTCTATGAGAATCAATATACTGATAAAACGAGAAGTTGAAAGGAAAGTGCTCGTGTTAGAGGTTCGAGTCCTCTCCCGTAAAAAGGTAGCTCAAGGGTAGAGCAGAGCAGATAGTTGTGGGTCGTAGGTTCGATTCCTACTCCTGAGCAATCAGGATAGTTCAGTCTGGGTAGAACAACAGCTCAATCGTGTGGGTTCGAATCCCACTTCCATTTTCGGATGGAATAGCATAAGGGTATTGCACCGAACTGTCCATTCGGACATTCAAAGTTAAGACCTTCTTTAAAAAGGTCATTTGGTAGAAGCTTGCTATCTTTTTATCCTGCTTATGCGCTGTTTTCATGCGACTATGCAATTGATTGATGGCCTGAGATTCCTAAGATGTGGTATTTGAATTTATACTAAAAAGTCGTGACCAATAAGATGGGGTATTTGTTCACCGACTTTTGATTTTAAAAGCGGATACTTGGGCTTTTGAATCCCGCTTGAGGTCAAGGGATAAAAAATAGCAGGTTTTATAATAGCAATAATTAAAATTTAAAAGAATATACAAATGAAAAGAGTACAGATAACTACAGCGGAAATCGGATTGGTTATTAAAAACAATATGGTGGTCCGTGTTTTAAAATCCGGTAACTATTGGTTGGGATTTGGTGAAAAACTGGAGAAATATACAACTACTCATTCATTTCCTTCCGATCGTAATATCGATGTGCTTTTGCAGTTGGCAGGTTTTAGTGAATTGGTTGACATCGTTGAGGTGGGCGATACGGAGATTTGTCTTGTTTTTTTGAATAATAATTTCGAAAAGACGTTAGCCTCCGGCAGACATGTTTTTTGGAAGGAATTGCGTGAACGCAGATTTCAACTGGAAGACATTGCGGAGATTGAGGTTCCGGCATCTTTAAATCGTCAGTTGTTGGAGAAACAGAGTTTGAGCTATTATGTACGTCAGTATAAAATTGAACCAAATGAGAAAGCCCTGCTTTTTGTAGACGGTGTGTTTGTGGATATCTTGAAGTCGGGAACGTATTATTGGTGGAAGAATGCAAAAACCATAGCGATTTCAAAAGCTGATATGCGGGTTTTGACCTTGGAGGTGGTAGGACAGGAGATCTTGTCTAAAGATAAAGCACAGATCAGAATCAATTTCACGCTGCAATATCAGATTGTGGATATTGTCAAAGCACTATTGAATAATAAAGACCACGAGAAGCAATTGTATTCGTTGATGCAGTAGACCCTACGGTCCTATATCGGGCAGATGACGTTAGACGAGCTGATGGAGCGGAAGACTGAAATACAAGGCTATATCTTAGAAAATACATTACAACAGGTTGCGAGCATGGGACTAACACTGTTGACCTGCGGTGTTAAAGATGTTATTTTACCAGGGGATGTGCGGGACATCATGAACCAGGTGTTGATTGCAGAGAAGAGGGCGCAGGCAAATAGCATCATGCGTCGCGAAGAGACCGCTTCGACACGGAGTCTGTTGAATACGGCGAAACTGATGGAAGAAAACAGTATGTTGTTTAAGTTGAAGGAAATGGAATATGTCGAAAAGATCGCAGAAAAGATCAATACGATTTCGGTTTCCGGAAATGGACAGATTGTTGACCAACTCAAACAATTGTTTGTGAAATAAAAGATTATTAAATTGAAAGAGGTGCAGGTAGCAACGTAAAGAGCTGTTGTTACCTGCTTTGGAGGATTTGTAAAGCTACTCTATAAATTAGAAAGTAAGAAAATGGAAAATAAGAGAATAAACGGCAATGACTTAATTGCTTTGGGATATAAAGAAAATCATAGCTTGGGAGTAGCACTGAAGATCAACAGTAAAAGACACGGTTTTACGCGGGCAGAAATGCTTGAAAAGTTTAAAGCTGTTTTGGAAAATCCGACCAGCTATTCTGATGATGCTGTTTTCGGAATTTTAGCGAGTGCTCTGCTTGGGCAAGAGGCAATTGACAAGTCATTAATTGTCTTGAACGAAAACCCGGCGGATTATACCATTTACGGTTCGTCTGAAATTGAAACAGGGGCGAAAGCACAGATGAATATCGCCATGAAATTACCAGTTTCGGTTGCCGGAGCATTGATGCCAGACGCCCATCAAGGATACGGATTGCCAATCGGAGGAGTTCTGGCGACAAATAATGCCGTGATCCCTTATGGTGTTGGTGTCGATATTGGCTGTCGCATGGCTTTGTCCATCTTTGATCTACCGGGTTCATTTGTGGAGCACAATATAATGACGCTGAAAGATATTATTCTACGAAACAGTAAATTTGGGGCTGGTAATGGATACCTGAGACATGAACGCGTAGATCATGCTGTACTGGAAAACAAATTATTCAATGAGAATAGTTTACTTTCCTCCTTGAAGGATAAAGCCTGGACCCAATTGGGCTCTTCCGGTGGGGGGAATCATTTTGTGGAATTTGGTATAGTCGAATTTGAGGAAAGAGATGAGGTTTTAAACATTGATAGCGGCAGTTATTTGGGTTTGTTGACACATTCGGGTTCAAGAGGAATGGGCGCTACCCTAGCAGCACATTATACCAAGCTGGCCAAATCCCTGTGTAAGTTACCTTATCAAGCGGAAAATCTGGCTTATTTGGACCTGGATAGCCATGAGGGACAGGAGTATTGGCTGGCCATGAATCTCGCTGGCGATTATGCGTCAGCCTGCCACGAAGTGATCCATGACAAGATCACGTTGGCTTTAGGAGCTGAATTGTTGGCGAAAGTTGAAAATCACCACAATTTTGCATGGAAGGAAACTTGGAATGGTCAAGATGTTATTGTACACCGAAAGGGTGCGACGCCCGCTGCAAAAGGGGTAATGGGGATTATTCCGGGCTCCATGGCGACACCAGGGTTTTTGGTTCGCGGAAAAGGGGAGTCGAATGCTATACAATCGGCATCTCATGGGGCAGGTCGACTGATGAGCCGTACACAAGCGATTAAAACCTTATCTTCCCATGACCTTCATGCGATGCTTAAAGATCAAGGTGTTATGCTGCTTGGAGCAGGGATGGATGAAGCGCCGATGGCCTATAAAGACATCCACACTGTCATGGCTTCACAAAAAGATCTTGTTGATGTCGTGGCAAAATTTTCGCCCAAGATTGTCCGCATGGCAGATGATGGGAGCAGAGAAGACTAATGGCAAGAAAAAGCGGCTCAGATTGATGTCTGAGCCGCTTTCGTATTTAATTTCTTTTGATTACCTGGCCGTCGCCACTTCCTTATAGGTGTATACGTTATAAGGATATAGTTTTTTAGCTAGCGTTTTCGCAATAAAACTGCTGATGAGTAGGGGGGCTAGTAATAAATATCCGGAAGGAACAAGGCTTGCAATAATAAAGATCGCCGTGAAAGGTGCATGTATAGCCGCAGAAAGCATTGCTGCAGCACCAAAAAGGGCAAAATTAATAACCACCAATTGTGTGCCTAGATAATGGTTGCAAAGCTGTGCAAACAAAACGCCTAACAATGCACCTGTAACAATACTGGGGGCAAAAACGCCGCCGTCACCACCAGCACCTAGCGTCAGAGAAGCCACAAAAGGTTTTAAGAGAACAAGCAGGATCAACGGAAGAAAGTAAAGTAAATTGACAGAATCATGCAGACTGCTTTTTAGAACCTCTCCAAGACCATGATAGCTGTCGCCATAGAGTACCGGTAAGAAAAAGATAAATGTTCCAACGGTGATTGCACCCAAGTTGACACGGATAAAATTACTTTTTATGCCTGCAAAATAGGACTTCGCATAAATTACCGTTTTAGTAAAATATAATGCTAAAATCCCGCCAATCAATCCCAAAATAGCGACAAAAGGGATCGCTTGCCATCGCCATGCTTTTACCTCAAATGTAAACAAAGGACTTGCGTCAAGATAATAGACAAATACGGAAGCCAGGGCCATTGAAGTTAGTCCGCTAATGAGCAAGGTCTTGTTATATCTGCGTGCAATTACCTCAAAAGCAAAAAGAAAACCACCCAATGCACTTCCAAACAACAGGGTGACTCCAGCGATTACGCCAGCGCAGATCAACTCGGTTTTGTAAGCCCAAGCTGGATGTAATCGCTTATACGCTTGGTTACCCACCGTGGCTGATGCAACAACTGTAGAAACTTCAACACCGGTTGACCCACCAAAAACTACCGTTAGAAAACCATTGATATAATGTGAAGGAATCTTAAAAAAAGGTAAATGGTCTTTTCTTGTTTCTAGTGTCGTATAAATTTCTTTGATCCCTTTGTTTTTTCTGTTTTGAAAAGCGTATTTCCGTAAGAAGTAAATCGCTGTAATACCTATGCTGGGTAAAACAATAAAAAGTTTGGCATCCCAGGAAGATACACTTTCAAACAATTCTTCCTGTACATAAGCTGTGCTGTGTTTGAGGCTGTATGCCAATACACAACAAACGATACTGACGAGCGCTGAACTTCCAATTAATTTTAGATAGCTATATCGAACAACTTTTTTTCTGTATGTCGTATTGCCTTGCATCATGTTTTTCTTTAAATCGACACAAAGGTAAGGGTTATTTAGTTTAAAATAAACGATAAATACCTTAACACATACGTTTTGTTACGATAAAGACCCTAATGAATGCCTATGTATATATCCACCTTTGCATCGTGTGGGTTTTGGGCTTTTTCGCCATATATTTCGAGGTCTGCGGCATACGTTCTGGGTAAATCCGAACGCCATATCCTTTGCCAAGTTTCATAAACGATGCCATCTTCCAAATTTCCTTCTGCTGTAAAATGTCGGTAATGGTTTTCAGCGATATGAATACCGTCCAAGTCTTCGGGTAGTTCTTCAAGATTGCTGACTTTACAGCCTAATAAAGTCGTATAAGGCAATGTGTGATCTTTTTCATATTCGGTATAGATACAATAGAGTTCGCTGGATATCTTGTTGGGAATACGGCTCAACACATCTTCTTTAAAAAAGCGGGCCCAAAGTTCTGGAATGTCTTTCGCCGCCTGCCCATTTTGGTTGCTTGTACGGATGGCAAGACCTATTATACTGAATGAAGGGATTATTTTATTATTCATTTCGCTTAGTTTTCCCCAAAGTTAGATCGGCCAATGACAACCCTATGTCATGACCAAAGGGCTAATGTTGTTTTTTCCAGATTTTATCTACTTGGGACAGATATTCTGCCAAGGCAGCTGAACCATACCAGGGGTAAAACGAAGCTTCTAAGAGGCCGTTTTTTATCGCTGGATCGTTCTCTAAAATATGCTTTGCCGCATCAGTTGAAGCCATGTTATTTAAGATAAAAAGGCCCCGAAAGTTGTCGTCATTTTTTCCAAATGGGCCAGCAACAATCAATTGCCCATTTTTTACGAGACGATTGATATTTTCCATGTGACCTTTGAAACATTCATTAATGAATTGTTTGTCTGTTGTTTTATTCTCGCCAGTTTTGAGGAGGACAAAGATGTAGGATTTCATTCCATAATCATCAGCCCCCAATTTTTTTGCGAGCTCTTGATCGTAATTTGGGTTTCCTTCAGTCGTGGTCGGTGCAATTCTGCTCGCATAAAAAGACCTGGCTCTTCCCGATTTTCCTTCCACTACAATGTGAAGTCGGTTTGTGGCGACTGGTGTGTACCGAATGTAATTGGGGAAATCATGGGCCTCATTGATAAACGTATAGGTACTATCCTGATAACTTAGCTCAAAATTGACTTCTTTTCCATGGTTTTGTCCGATGACCAGTGCTGTGTATACAACTTTATCCTTTATTTTGGTCAATTTTAGGTATTCACTGACGATCTTTTGCCCATTTTTCAACGTATAGGAAAGTCCCTTTAATTCGTGTTCATTTATACGATCCCATTGTTCGTATTGCTCTTTATTGTCCACCTTCCATGTCCCTTCCAAGAACGATGGAAAAGATACTTGTGAAAAAAGCGGTTGGGCAGCTCCCCAGCAAAAGAGCAGGGTGGCTATTACAATTGTTTTCATATAGGTTTTAAATTTTGAAGGTTAGGGACTTTTAAAGAAAAAGTATGCAGCGAAATCCACGTGCGGCATAATAGGAGATTGCGCCATTATGATAGGTAAAGACTTGGTTGTAACGTCGGTCACAGAATAAGGCACCTCCAAGCTTGCGGATGGCATCTGGTGTTTGTATCCAGCTGGAAGTTTTTAAATCAAATTCACCTAATTGTTGAAGTTGGCGATATTGTTCTTCATTTAGTAGCTCAGTCCCCATTTTCTTAGCTTCTTCCACAGCATTCCCAATAGGCTTGTTTTCTTTCCTTTCATCCATGGCTCTTTGGTCAAAACAGAGGCTTCTTCTTCCTTTGGGACTTTCTTCAGCACAATCCACAAAAGCATACTGTTCTTTGTTTGCATCAATCAGAATAAGGTCGGGTTCGCCAGCGCTCTTTTCCATTTGGAACAAGCTCCACAATTTCTTGGGATTTTCAAGTAATTTATGCGCAACATCATCCCAACTGATCTGTGGATGTCTTTTAGGAAATTTCTGAAACCTTTGTTTTAGTGTTTCAAGTAGCATTGACTGTTCCTGCAGTGTAAGTGAATTTTTCATAACGGTTGTCCTTGTGGTATTAAAATTACGTATTTAAATCAAATGTAATGTAGCTTAATATTACAAATGGATTAAATTCTTTAGTTCAAAATTGAATTAAATTTATATTTTTACGTTCAATTTTTATATAAATATGGCTTCAGGAATATTTGCAATACTAGATGATATTGCAGCGTTGATGGATGATGTAGCAGTGGCGAGCAAAATCGCAACAAAAAAAACTGCTGGAATCTTAGGTGACGATTTAGCGGTAAATGCAGAGAAAGCGACTGGTTTTTTGGCTTCACGTGAGCTCCCAGTTTTATGGGCAATTACAAAGGGTTCGCTGCTCAATAAGTTGATCATTGTACCTATTGCTTTATTACTGAACGTCTTTTTTCCAATTGCCATCAAATATATTTTAATTTTGGGTGGTTTCTACCTTGCTTTTGAAGGTGTTGAAAAGATTATTGAATACCTGTTTCACCGCAAACATGCTACAGAAGAAACGAAAGTAGAGACTGTCGTTGCTGAAAACTCAGTTGCTGTTGAAAAAGCGAAGGTAAAATCGGCTATCACGACAGATTTTATTCTTTCCGTGGAGATCGTCATTATCGCTTTAGGAACAGTTCTTGGAAAAAGCTTGTCCTTACAAATTATTACGGTTTCGGTTGTTGCTTTTTTAGCCACAGTTGGAGTCTATGGTATTGTGGCACTTATCGTTCGGATGGACGATGCGGGTTATAAATTGATTAAAACCTCCCGTGAGAAAGGCCCTGTAGCGAGTTTAGGTCGTTTTTTAGTCCGCGCACTGCCTTTTGTTATCAAGTTATTGGCTGTGGTTGGTACATTTGCTTTAATTTTAGTTTCAGGCGGAATATTTGCGCATTATATTGATTTCTTACATCACGCGCTACCCGCTCTGCCAAGCATGCTAAAAGAGCTGTTATTTGGCCTAGGTGGAGGCATAATTGTGGTGATTTTATTTACGATCGGCAAAATGCTGTTTAAAAAGAAAAAATAACCTTATACTGATCATTGATGATCAGCAACCAAAAAGGCAACAGATAGATCTGTTGCCTTTTTTGGTTGCTGATGTTTAAATTATATCTGTTGCCTCTGCCGCAGCATCTATTTCCACACGTTCGCCTTTTGTATTAATCAAAATTACATCGTCCGAATCCGCTAATGAAACAGAAGCCACGCCATCGCTGAACGAGGTAGCTCCACTGTATATAAATGGTATTGCAACTTTTCCCTGACCATCTAAATACCCATACTTTCCACCTTTGCTTGCAAGGAAAAGATTGGGTTCTTCGGTAATTGAAATCAAATCGTAGTCGGGCGCAACGATTTTATTGGTCTTAATATCAGTAAGATTATACTTGTCGTTTTCAATGCTGACGAAATGCGTTGCATTGTTTTCAGAAATAAAGCTATACGTTGCCGGGACAATTATTTTACCCGCTTGATTCAATATGCCATATTTATCTTTCACTTGAAATACAGCATAGCCCCCGTTAATGAATGATATCATATCATAATTTGCTGGGATCAAAATTTTACCAGACTTATCCATGACCCCATATTTTTCGTTTAGTCCAAAAACCAGTTGGCCAAGATGGTCATCGTAACCTAAATAATCGTATCGGAAGGGGAGGATTGGTTTACCGGTGAGATTAATGGCACCATATTTTTCATCTTTATATTGAACTATACTCAGGTCGCCAACAAATGGAGCAATGTAAAGGTAT
Source organism: Sphingobacterium sp. UBA2610 (assembly GCF_002339225.1). Lineage (NCBI taxonomy): Bacteria > Pseudomonadati > Bacteroidota > Sphingobacteriia > Sphingobacteriales > Sphingobacteriaceae > Sphingobacterium > Sphingobacterium sp. UBA2610. The sequence continues at coordinate 107,904 of NZ_DDKA01000009.1, read as the reverse complement.
TGTGCTGGCACAATTGTTTTTTCATCGCCGTCTTTTACCCCCAAAAGGCTAGTTGCAGCATCTTCAAATAAATAGAGATTTTCAGCAATCTGGTTGCTATCTTCCGCATCCTCTTCGTCATCATAAATGGATGCTACTTGTTCATAATCCTCAGGTACAATAAAATCCTTTTCGTCCAGTTGGCTATCGGTGATGTTCTGCGCAATCATATTCATGCCAAGCGGTGTTGTTAGCTGCAGCACAGCCCCAGGTATTTTTTTGAACAGATCAAAGCCCTCCCAATAGGCGACTGGCAGTTTATCGCTATACCAAATCGATAGGGTACTGTTTTCCGCGTTATCTTCCGAAATAGGAATTTCTACCTGCGCTAGTTTGCAGGGATAACCAGCGATCATTTTCGTCTGGTTTGGGACGAGTTTGATCGCATGTGAGCTAAGCTCATTTTCTTTCACGACATATTTTGCCAGTCCTGGGTATAATATAACCGATTGCTCTTCATTTTTTTTAACGAGAAAGATGGACTCTTCGCCGTCTCCGGAAGCCGATACAACTTTTATTTTATCATTGTTAACATAAGCTTCGTAGACAGAAACTGGAGCTGCTTGCGCTTCTTCGCTGGGATCGACGGAATAGGTAATGGCATAGTTGATCTTGAATGCTTTATTGATTTGTGCAAACGACATGCTGCTGGCCGCCAAGATAGCTACGAACGATAGGGATATTTTTTTCATCTTCTTAAACTTTGAAAGACAAATATCCTGATTCAATGTAAGGTGTTATATCCCTGAAATCCGTTATTTAATGATAAATCGAAATCGAGCCGATCTCATGCAACGATCTTCAGGCCCTTATCAAACCCCATTCTGAGATTTAATCGATGGCCAACTGATATTTAAGCAATAGTCCAGGCAGCTGTTCCCGACCAAATTTACTTTTTTTCATGCGATTGGCCTCGGGATCGAGCTGGATGTTGATGGAGGACCGAAAATCACAGCCTTCGAGATTGCTTTGTATAAAACGGGCATTTAACAAATTCGCTTTTCTAAACACCGCCTGTTGCAGATTAGCTCGTTCAAAATCCACATGTTGTAACGAACAGTGATCAAACTGAAATTTCTTTATATTTCGTTCAAAAAAAGAGGAGTAATCCAATACCGAGTTGCTGAAATTAACATGAAAGGAAAATGAACTACATTCATTAAAGTGTATACCTAGCATTTTGCAGTCATTAAAGACAACATGATCTAGTTGTGTGCCCTTCAGACTGACGTTGGAAAGATTACACGATTTAAATTCACAATTTGTGAAAATGAGGTCTAACAGTTCCGCGCTCTGAAAATCACATTGCTCAAAGGTGCATTTGTAGAATTCCTGAACTTGTTTCAGTTCAGGAGTCCATGTTTGTTTCGTGATTGTTTGTTCGATAAGTTCTTTCATTCTGTATGCTGTTGGCATTGATCTTAGCGAAAATAAACAATTCTCCCGAATGATTTTACTTTAAAATGAAGTGAATGCGCTACATCCGATTATATGCAAAATACCTGATTTCAGGGATAAAAAGGGTAATTTTTTCCAACTATATTTGGCATAGCCATAAAACATAATTCTGGGGGCAAGACTGAAGTATTGTAGAACTCTGGTAGGTTTTAATATAGTTGTTAAAGGGCACTCTATAGAGTGCCCTTTACTTTTTTAGCTATTTCGATTCTTCAATTTGCCGAATATTAGTTGTTTTTTAAATATTGCCGTAGCACATATTGCAGAATACCGTCATTCTTAAAATATTCGATTTCAATGGCAGAATCGAGTCTTGCTTTCACTTGAAATGTGGTTGTTTTTCCATTGTCATGCACCGCCTTTACCGAGAGGAGTTTATGGGGTGTTAAATCGTTCGCAAGTCCCGTGATGCTATAGACTTCTGTTCCATCTAGTCCTAATTTCTCTGCATTTTCGTCATTGATAAACACAAGTGGTGCTACCCCCATACCGACAAGATTACTTCGGTGAATACGCTCAAAACTTTCAGCAATAACCGCCCGTACGCCGAGCAGGAATGTTCCCTTTGCAGCCCAATCTCTTGAGGAGCCCGAACCATACTCTTTTCCTGCCAGCACAATGAGTGCAGTGTTGTTTTTTCGATATTCCATTGCGGTTTCATATACCGTCTTCACCTCATTGCTTGGGAAATAACGGCTAAATCCACCTTCACGATCAGTAATTTTGTTTTTAATACGCACATTGGCAAATGTTCCACGCATCATAACTTCGTGGTTCCCACGTCTAGATCCATACGAATTAAAATCTTCTTTACTTACCTGATGTGCGCTGAGGTATTGCCCAGCCGCAGTTTCTTCTTTGAATGACCCTGCAGGTGAGATATGATCCGTTGTAACCGAATCACCAAGATAAAGTAACACCCTTGCATTTTGGATGTCTTGTATCGGATTTGGTACAGCCTGTAAATTTTCAAAAAAAGGTGATTCTTTAATGTAGGTAGACGTGTTGTCCCACTGGTAATTTTGATCCAGATTCACTTCAAGTTCTTGCCAGTCTGTTGAACCATCGAAGATGACATCATAAACTTCTTGAAAATCCGATTGTTTGACGCAGGCATTGACGGTTTCCATAATATCCTCGCGGCTCGGCCAAATATCTTTCAGATATACGGGCTCACCATTCGGGTCGTAGTCGAGCGGCTCCTCCAAAAGATTAATATCAACTCTTCCGACTAACGCATAGGCAACAACAAGCATCGGCGACATTAAAAAGTTCATTTTTACCTGAGGATGCACACGCGCCTCAAAATTTCGGTTACCAGACAATACCGATGCGACAATGAGTTCACCTTTTTCCACTGCCTCTGCTATTTGTGGTGGAAGAGGACCCGAGTTTCCAATACAGGAGGTACAACCGTAACCCACCGTGTGAAAACGCAGGGCATCGAGATCAGCACTAAGTCCTGATCTTTCAAGGTATTGTGTAACGACTTTTGAACCAGGGGCTAAGGAGGTCTTTACCCAGGATTTGGTCCGCAGTCCACGCTCGATAGCGTTACGGGCCAATAATCCTGCGCCGATCATCACAGTAGGGTTCGACGTATTGGTACAGCTTGTTATGGCGGCAATGGCAATACTGCCATCACTGACAATATATTCTTTATGATTGTGCTTGATGCGCACAGCATGAATAGACTCTTGGATAACTTCATGCGGTGAATCATGTTCAATAGGTACCTTACCAAAGGTAAACTCCGTACCAGACCCGCCGTCGGCAAGCCAAGCAGATTCCGATCGCTGTAGAACAGGGATATACTGTCGATGGTGTTCGCTATCCAAGAGATGTGAAAATGTAGTTTTTAGATCTTTCACAAGAATTTTATCCTGAGGTCGCTTAGGGCCGGATACAGTTGGCTCCAGACTTGATAAATTGAATTCAACAACCGACGAATATTGAATTTCTTCCTTGCCTGTCCGCCAAAGTAAATTGCTTTTACAATAATCTTCAACAATTTTAATCTGTTCGGCACTTCGATTGGTGCTATGCATGTATTCAAGGGTTCGGTCATCGATCGGAAAATAGGTAACCGTACAGCCGAATTCTGGTGACATATTGGATATTGTCGCACGATCTGTCACCGAAAGGCTGTCCAATCCATCGCCAAATACTTCAACAAATTTGCCCACAACACCTGTATCACGAAGTATTTTTGTGATGGAAAGAACCATGTCCGTCGCGGTGCATGTCGCTGGTATTTTGCCCGTAAGTTTAAGGCCGATAACCTCGGGGCAGGTGAAAAAGATGGGTTGTCCAAGCATGGCTGCCTCGGCCTCAATACCACCAACTCCCCAACCTAATACACCAATACCATTGACCATTGGTGTATGCGAATCTGTCCCTACTAATGTGTCAGGAAAAAGCCAATTGTCACGTTCAATGACTCCTTTGGCAAGATATTCCAAGTTGACCTGATGGCAGATACCCATACCTGGGGGAACAACGGTAAAATTTTTTAATCCTTTCTGTGCCCATTTAAGGAGTTCATAACGCTCACGGTTGCGTTCATATTCCAACTCGACATTCTTGTCATACGAGTACTGTGTACCAAAGTAGTCGACCTGAACGGAATGATCAATGACCAGATCCACCGGGATAGCAGGATTTATTTTTTGTCCATCCTTGCCATGACGGATAAATTCGGCACGTAGTGATGCCATATCGACTACAGCAGGTACTCCGGTGAAATCCTGCATTAAAATTCTGGCCGGTTTGAAGGGGATATCTTTGTCAACAGGTTGTGGAGTCCAATGAATCAGGGTATTGACATGCTCGTCTGTGATACTGAATCCATCATGGTTTCGCAATACATTTTCCAGTAGTATCCGGATGCTGAACGGTAGGTGCATAACATTACCTTGAGGGAGATCTTTAATAGAACTATACTGGTAAACTTTGCCGTTAATTTCAATTTCTTGTATTGATTTCTCTTTGCTCATATTCATTTACTTATTTTCATACTATATAATATACATATCCCTAAATTTGTTTGTAATATCTTTTACACTTACCTTTTCGCTTTCGTATTCTAACACCGAATTTTAAACCTCCATTGCCGCTGAAAAATCCGTTAAAAAAACGCGTGAAAAAATTCGATTAATTTTCTGCTATAAAAGCAATCAAATTAGGATACAAACGTTATGGTAATGTTTAAGCTTAGTTAAAGTGTTATATGACAAAAAAAGTAAATTATAGTCTCCTTTTATTGGTTAGTTTGTTGTTTTGCAATCCATTTTTGGTTAAAGCAAGCAAGCATTGTGTGGTCGAGGAGGAGAATAAGAGCAGAACCGAAGGATACAATCTTAGTTTTAGGGACAGTAAAAACAATATATTGAGCCTAAACCAGCTCAAAGGAAAAGTTGTGGTTATTAATTTATGGGCGACATGGTGTCCACCATGTCTTGCTGAGATGCCTTCCTTGGATCAACTCTATAAGGACTTTAAGGGCAACGATGCTATTGTTATTTTGGCTGTCGATATCGATGGAAATCTTAGCGCTTCGCGGAAGTTTATGGCGAAAAGAAAATATAGTCTACCGGTCTATCAATTAAATTCGGCTTTACCCAAAGAATTGAGTACCACAAGCATACCAACAACGATTATTTTGGATAAGGCTGGTAAGCTGGTCATTAAACACGTAGGTGGAATGAACTTTGGGTCGCAGAAATTCAGAAAATCCCTATTGGATTTAAGCAAGGAATAGCTTTTGGTCTTGGAGACTATAACAATATAATGGAAGATAATTTATGTTTCATTTAGCATTTATGGCATTTTCTTGCTAATTTTGCATGCTAATTGTATAAGGAGAAATTATCTATGCCGGTCAAACTTCCTAATAACCTTCCTGCCATTGAGCTGTTGAAAAAGGAGAATATATTTGTCATGAGTGATTTAAGAGCAAATGAGCAGGATATCAGACCGCTTCGTGTTTTGGTACTGAACTTAATGCCGCTTAAAATTACGACAGAGACAGATTTTATTCGTTTGCTGTCAAATAATCCTTTGCAGGTGGAAATGGAATTTTTGCGACTTGAAACGCATGTTTCAAAGAATACCCCCGAAGAGCATTTGGAAATGTTTTACAAGAGCTTGACCGAGGTTAAGGAGAATTTCTACGACGGAATGATTATTACGGGGGCTCCAGTTGAAATGGTTGCTTTTGAGGAAGTGACCTACTGGGATGAAATTCAGACCATCTTCGACTGGGCAAGGACCCATGTAACATCAAGTTTGTATATCTGTTGGGCGTCTCAAGCTGCATTGTATCATTTCTATGGTGTAGAGAAGAAGCCATTAACGGAAAAACTTTTTGGTGTATTTAAGCACACTGCGTTAAACAAAAGACATCCTTTATTCCGTGGATTTGACGATGAGTTCTTTATACCGCACAGCCGCCATACAACAATTGAGAAGGATGATCTCCTGGTAAAAGAGGGTTTAGAAATTCTTTCAGAATCGCCAGAAGCCGGTATTGCTATCGTTTCTTCACGCGGGGGACGCGAGTTTTATTTGACGGGACATTCAGAATATGCTCCTTTTACACTGGATGAAGAGTATAAAAGAGACTTAGAAAAAGGGCAGGAGATTGCTATGCCGGCAAATTATTATGTTGATGACAACCCCGAAAATCGCCCTCTGGTGCGCTGGACAAGTCATGCGAATCTTCTTTTCAATAATTGGTTGAATTACTTTGTGTATCAAGAAACTCCTTTTGATCTAAAAGACGTGGTTTATTTAGGCGAAATCAAACAAGGATAATTTAATTCCTTCAAACAAAAACAGCTAAAAGAGTATTCTATTCATATGAAGTGATTAAATATGAAAAAGACTGCTTTAATAGTTTGTCCTGTTTTTTCAGTTTTTTTATTGAAAGCACAGGTTACCCTGGAAGAGAATCAAAAGCTTAAAGAAGCGAATGGGACGTTATGGTATGCTAATCCGTGGATTTGGATTGCCGGTGTCGCACTGTTTCTACTGATTTTTATCCTTGTACTACGTAAATCAACACGCAATAAAACCAAGACTTAATTATCCCCATTAATTTTAGTTGCGATTAGAATCCCAATTGTTGCATTAACAATAGAAGAACTTTGCTTAAGTTTGTGTATAGCGATAGACAAACTAAATTTTTATATGAAGAAAAATCTACTTTTAGCAGCTTTGTTGACCTGCGGCTCATTGGCGGGCCAAGCGCAAAACAACGCAATCAATGTGAGTTACATGGACAAGAGTGTTCGTCCTCAAGATGACTTTTATAATTTTGTGAATGGACACTGGATGAAAACAGTCAAAATACCCTCTGATAAAGCACGTTGGGGTTCTTTCGACGAATTGCGTGAAAACACCGATATTGCTACGTTGAAGGTCTTGCAAGAATCGCTAACTGGACAATTCCAAAAGGGTACAGACAATCAGAAGATAGGTGATTTGTATAAATCATTTGTGGATATGAAAACACGTAATAAACTTGGTTTAGAACCTGTTAAACCTTATCTTGCTAAAATTGCAGCAATTAAAAATTTTGATGATTTATACAACTATCTTGTTGAGGTAGCACCGATTGGTGGAAATCCTTTTTTTAGTGGCTATGTATATGCGCATCTTAAAAATTCCGATGTTAATACAGTATACCTCGGCGGAGGAAGTCTGGGGCTTGGACGTTCTTATTATCAAGTAAAAGATAAGAAGAACGAAGAAACGTTAACGGATTATTCAAATTATATTTCTGCACTTTATGCTAAATCAGGCCAAATTACGAAGGATTTAAAAGGTCCAAAAATTGTCGCCTTTGAAAAGCAGCTGGCGGCAAACCTTAAAACCGTTGAGCAATCACGCGATGCAAATGGGCGATATAATCCGATCGCTGTAGCCGATCTAAAAAAGATTGTGAAAAACGTCGATATTGCAAAGTACCTAAAGGATGTCGGTTTTAAGGCTGATACTGTTATTGTACCGGAAATAAAGTATTACGAAAATTTGGATCGGGTTTTCAACCCTGAAAATCTACCGGTGATCAAAGAGCTATTGACATTTCATATTTTAAATAATGCAGCGTCATATACTACACAGGAGTTAAATGATCTGTATTTTGATTTCTGGGGTCGTAAGTTAAAAGGACAAAAGGAGCAGCGTGCTCTGGACAAGCGCGGTGTGGAATTTGTCAATTCGATCGCAGGTGAGTTATTAGGGAAATTGTATGTGAAAGAAAACTTCCCTCCAAAGGCCAAAGCTGAAGCGGAAGAGCTTGTAAGCTACCTCGTTAAATCTTTCGGGCAGCATATCAAGGGATTGACTTGGATGTCGGATGAAACGAAAGTAAAGGCATTGGACAAACTGACTAAGTTTAAAGTTAAAATTGGTTACCCGGATAAATGGAAAGATTTTAGCAAACTTGATGTTGGGACATCGTTGTATGAAAATGTATTAGCTTCGAGTAAATGGGCATTTTACCAGAATTTGGCGAAACAAGATAAGCCAGTGGACAAATCTGAATGGGGGATGACTCCACAGACTGTGAACGCTTACTATAGTCCACTGTTTAATGAGATTGTCTTTCCAGCAGCGATTCTTCAGCCGCCATTCTATGATTATAAAGCTGATGCTGCAGTTAATTTCGGCGGTATTGGTGCGGTAATTGGTCACGAACTTTCGCACGGATTTGACGACCAGGGTGCGAAATACGATGGGAATGGAAACCTGAACAATTGGTGGAGCGACAGTGATAAGGCGAAATTTGAAGCAGCAGCTGATGCTTTGGTACGTCAGTTTGAGTCCTACGAACCTGTACCAGGTGTTTTTGTGAACGGTCGCTTTACATTAGGGGAGAATATTGGGGATTTAGGTGGCTCATCAGTGGCTTTTGATGCATTGCAACTCTATCTGAACGATAAGGGAAATCCTGGTTTAATAGATGGTTTTACACAGGACCAGCGCTTTTTCCTTTCCTGGGCAACGATTTGGAGAACGAAAACTACCGATGAGTTTGTGGTCAATCAAGTAAAAACTGATCCACATTCTCCAGCACAGTACCGTGCTTTTGCCCCAATCATTAACCTAGATGCTTTCCATAAGGCTTGGGATACAAAGAACGGCGACAAAATGTTTGTTCCGGTCGATAAACGTATCAAAATTTGGTAGGTTTCAGGCATGTTTAATGAAAAACGGGTGTATCTCACATGAGCATACACCCGTTTTTCATTTCTCAAGTGTAGGTTACTTCATCCATCTCAGAACCAAGTAGAATCCGATCGCCGTAGCAGATAAGGTTAATGCGGTTGCCCACCATAAGGTTGTAAAACCGAAGGAATCGACAATGCTAGTCCCTAAAAGCGGCGAAAATATATTTGCAGCTGAAAATGCCAACGAATTGAACCCCATGTATGCTCCTTGTGTTTTAGGTGTCGAACGGTTAACAGAAACCGTTGCCATAAATGGTAGTGTCAGCATCTCGCCAAGGCCGAAGATAAAGAATGTGAAATATAACCACCCGAGTCCACCTGAAAAATTTAACATGGCATAAGAGCTGGCACATAAAAATGTTCCAAAGACGAGCGTGCTTATAAGCGAGAATCTTTTTTCAGCTATATGGACAATGAACATCTCCAGTAATACGATAACGAATCCACTCCAGCCGAGTAGAAATCCGATTTGGTGATCATTCAAATGGTGAACTTCTCGGTAGAAAATAGGTAACGTTGTGATCAACTGAAAGAAACAGAATGAGAAAATGCAACAAAAGATATTGAATAAGACAAAAGGCAGGTCGGTATAGGGATTTCGTGTCTTTTGAGGTAATTCGTTTTCAGCAGTAATCTCTTTTGTAGATTTAATATCGCTTCTTTTTTCTCGTTTATGAAAAAAGACAAAGAAAATCACTGCAGCGCAAAGGACGGCAAAAGAATTTCCATAAAAGATCCAATTGAATGAGATGGTGGCCAAAAATCCAGCCACCGCCGGGCCGATTGAAAATCCCAGATTTATGGCAAGACGATTCAATGAAAAGGCGCGCGTGATATTTTCGGGTTTAGCGTAACTTGCCACTGACACGGAGTTTGCAGGTCTGAAGGCATCAAAGATTAAGCTTAACGTAAAAATCATGATGGATAAGGACTGTACCTCTTTGAAATGTGGGATCAGTAAGAATAAAGGGGCCGCCAATACCAGACTTCCGAACTGAACCTTGAAGCTGCCAATCCGGTCAGTCAGCCAGCCACCAATATAGGAACCACAAACGGAGCCGAATCCATAACTCATCAATACCACACCGACCTGTTTAATGTCAAAATGTAGAACCTGGGTCATGTAGAGGCCAAGAAAGGGAATCACCATACTTCCCATTCTATTAATGAGCATCACTATGGCAAGTAGCCATGCGGCTTGAGACAGTCCCTTAAAGGAGTCGAGGTAAATCGATAAAATTCTTTTCATTGAATGACGAATCAGCGTGTATAGACCGTATAAGTTTTTACTTCATACGTCTTCTTATAGTATTGGTAAAAAAAATGCCAAATTGATTAGTCAACTTGGCATTTGTTAAAATTAGATTATATTATGCCAACATGGACTCCGGAATTGTCGGATTGACCTGATAGGTACTTGCGACCATTTGTTTCTTGTCAGACCCTGGTTCCATAATAAAGTCAATACGTCCTAGATTAATTCCAGCAAAACCGACTTGATTCACAACGGTCTTTGTTCCTTTTAAATTTGTAACCAGTGTTGGTTCATTTAAGAAGGTGTGCGTATGTCCTCCTATAATGAGATCAATGTCTGAGGTTTTGGCGGCAAGGATCAGATCCGACACCTTGTCGTTTTCATATTGATAGCCCAAATGCGATAAACAGATGACCAAATCACATTTGTGTTTTTCTTTCAATGTGCGGACCACCTTGTTGGAAACTTCAATAGGATCCAAATATTTCATTCCCCTGAAGTTATTGGGGTCAACCAATCCCTCAATATCTACCCCTAGTCCAAACACGCCTATTTTTATTCCACCTTTATGGAATATGGTATAATCTTGGGTTCTGCCCTCCAATACGGTTCCTTTGAAGTCGTAATTTGCCGTTAAGAACGGAAATTTAGCGTGATCCAGGTACTTTACAAGACCGTCAAGACCATTGTCAAATTCATGATTTCCAAATGTCCCGGCATCATAACCTAACTTTGTCATGAGGTCAAGTTCAAGTTTTCCTCCAAAAAGATTAAAATAGGGGGTACCTTGAAACATATCGCCTGCATCGAGTAATAGAAGATGTTCTTCTTCTTTGCGGATTTTATTGATCAGTGTACTTCGGCGCGCAACACCAGCCAATCCCTGATATTTCCCGCCGTCCATTGGAAACGGTTCAATACGGCTATGAACATCGTTGGTATGTAAAATTGTAAGTTTTACCTTTTTGCTCTTCGCGTCGACTTGAAAAGGAAGTGATCCCAAAGCAACTGCAGCAGAAAATCCACCAACTTGCTTGATAAAAGATCTTCGGTTAATTGATTTTAATTCTTCCATCTAATTCTGCATTTACTTTTTTGCCTTCTTTTGTTAATTCGCTCACATATTCAATCAAACCTTCACGCATGCGTTGCGGATAATTAGCCCGGGATACAGGTTGTGTCAACAGGCTGAGGTTGTCACCACCATTGGCAAGATAATCATAGGTCACTAATTTATATAACTTATTGTCTTCAATAGCTTGACCTTTGATCTTTATGTCCTGAGCTTTGTTGCCCGTAATTGTCAACGTCATTCCGGCTATAGGTTGTCCATGTGTTGTAGCAATATAGTCAGCCAGCTGACGAATCTGACTACCTTTGAGCTCGAGTATCGTCAATGTGTTCTCAAAGGGCATAACCTCAAAAATATGTCCTACTGTAATATCGCCTGCTTTAAGATCATTTCGGATACCACCTTTTGTTGCGAACGCCAAATCCGCGGGGTTATGGGCATTGTGTTCACTCATCCACAACAAGGCTTCACAAAAAAAATTGCCCATTAATGTTTCCGCTGTTTTCTCTTTTGTCAATGCCTTGTCCGCATGTCCAATCACACGATTCATCTCCGCTTCCATTTTGTGTTTGAAGGGTTCGTAGATTGACACGACTGCAGGATCAGCTTGCATATCGCTATTGATATGATATTGTTGGAAATCTTTTTGCGTTGGATGGAGTTGTTTTGTACAACCTGTAATCATCAAAAGCGAAGCGACACCAAGGCTACCAATAAAGGCAATTTGCTTCGAAATATTCATTCTTTTTAATTTAACCAAATAGTACGCAAAGTTAGCCAATTATATATGAACAAATCTTATCCAATGTTAGCTAATTTTTAAAAACAACAAAAGCTTAACATTGTTACACGTTAAGCTTTGCCCATATAATTAGAAAAATAACAACCTAATGAACTAATTCCGTCTCAGGAATATGTTTGTTGTCCGTTTGGGGATCCGCTGCTATCAAACGCTCTAAACTATTCTCCTGCTGAAGGATCTTTTTCCTTTTGCTGCGCGAGGACAGCTTGGTACGATATGCTTTCCAGTTCATTAATAGGACCGAGAATAGAATAACCGCTAGTCCAACAATTTGCAATGAGGTCACCACATGCGAAGTAAAAAAATGACTTAATATAAGTGCAATAATTGGGTTCACATAAGCATAGGTACTTACTTCCATTGCTGGACGTACCTGCAATAACCAAATATACGAGCTAAAAGCAAGGATGGAACCAAATGTGATTAAATACCCCAAGTTAAACCAGTCAATAGGTGCTACACTGCTCAGTGTAAATGATGCATATTCACCGGTAAATAGCGCCGTGATATTAAAGAGAACACCTGCGGTAACCATTTGCCAAGCAGTCTTCACCATAACATGCAGGTCCTCTTTTTCTTCTTTTTCGGATTTTTTAAAATACTTGGAAATCAATGAACCTACAGTCCAAGCGATAGAACCCAATACCAAAATAGATAGGGCAATTACCTTAAGCGTACCGTCTGTATGATCATTGGTCGCCATGATCTGTTCAGCGAAAAGCATCACAACACCACAGAAACCTAATGCTACACCAGCAACCGTGCTAATGCTGCTAAAGTTTTCTTTCCACTTGGGTTTATCCAATAAAATAAACCAGATTGCAGCGGCTGCGGCAATAATAGCGGCAACACCACCAGACACATATTGCTCGGCCCAGATAACCCCGGCCATATCGACAAAGAGCAATAAAAAACCTACGATTGCGGCCTCTTGAATAGAACGCTTGTTAAATAATCTATACCCTTTTATAGCACAATATGTCATTAGAATTGCACTGGCTGCAACAAATCGAAACGAACCCAAAATAAATGGGGGGAAACTATGCAACGCTTTTTCTATAAAGAAAAAGGTCGAGCCCCATACCACATAAATAATGAAATAAGCAACTACAACCATTAATGGGCTAGCAGCCTTTTTTTGTCCTTGCAACATGATTAAACCTCCTTTCTATTACTCAGGTATGACAACCTGCTGATCTTCCTTGACAGTCTGAAGTACAATTGTTGTCCGCGTTGAAATAATACCTTCCACTTTACTTAAGGTATTTCGCATGAGATCCACTAAACCTGTAGAATCCGCAGTTCTTACTTTAATAAGGTAACCATCGTCACCTGCAATGTCGTGTACCTCTTGAACTTCAGGGATTTCCGCAAGTGCCAACCCTACACCCTGTTCGCCAATAATATCATTGGCTTTGATAAAAATAAACGATAAAAGTTTCTGATCGACCGCGGCAGGATTGATCTTGGCACTATACTTTAAAATCACATCTTTTTGCTCGAGCTTCTTTACGCGCTCGAGGATCGCCGATGGTGCCATGCCTAATTCTCTTGCGATGTCAGCATTGTTGATCCGTCCATTATCCTGCATTAGGCGCAAGATTTTATAGTCGACCTGGTCTAAATTATATTCTACTTTTGTCATTTCGACTGCAAAGGTAGGCAAAAAAGTATAAAATTCAAAATTGTATATAAAATTCTGAATATAATTCTGAGTGATCGGAAATTTGAGTGAATTTTATTCTTATTTATAAGAAAGAAATCTTGACCATTTGGGCTATGGTACTGAAGGTAAGTATATTGCCTTTTAGACAGGTAGGCGTATAACTCAACAATTGTACCTTTTTCTTAATTTCAGAATAATATTACTCGTTGACAGGATGACGCCCAATCCAATCAGACAACCTAAGCACACACAGCCAAAGCGATCCAAAGCGGCGAAGTAAGAGCGACTTTGCTGTTCGTGAAGGTAGACGATAATGAGTGCCACCATGGATGTCCTTGCCACAGCCATAATATTGAGTAGCTTGCATGTAATCAATGATGCAACAATACCGATAATCATGGCATAGAGTTGCGAAATGGGAACGAAATATAGACTGAGACCAATTGCTGATCCTATAAAGTTGGATTTAGCCCGGTCGATGGCTATTTTTTTCGACTCATTCTCTTGCGGTGAAATGACCAATATAATGGAGATTAGTGTCCAGGAAACCGAATATTGGGGAAAAGATACGAAAAGGGGATAACCTATAAGGAAGCCAATCAATACCCGGATGGTGTATATAATAAAATCAGAATGCAGCGTATAGCGAAGGAATAGATTACGCATATAAGATATGAATCGTTAATTTAAATGATGTAGCGCCACAAAAATACGTGCATTGTCGGAAGGAACGAAATAAAATTGACTTTTATGGTAATTTGTTTGATTTTGCGTTTTTATGCGTTTTTTGTTTTTGATTTGGGTATTTCTTGCAATCTTCTCTTTTTCCGATGGATAAATTTGACTAAATTTGTTTCATACATAAATGCAGATTAAGTGAAAGATCAAAATCAATTAGCCTTATTAGCGTCTCAACTCAAAGGGGAGCTCTATTATACTCATGAAACGAAGGACCAAACGATGTTGCTTGCCTATTCGACAGATGCATCTGTTTATCAAGAAAAACCCTTGGCCGTAGCCATACCCGTCGATCATGATGATATCAAAAAAATAATTGATTTTGCGCGGCACAACGGTGTCACAATCATACCACGTACCGCCGGCACTTCTTTAGCTGGTCAGGTAGTAGGCAATGGCATTATCATGGATATTTCTCGTCATTTTAACCATATACTTGAACTTAATGTCGACGAGCAGTGGGTTCGGGTACAACCTGGTGTGATCCGTGACGACTTGAATAATTATCTTAAACCGTTCGGACTGATGTTTGGCCCTGAAACTTCGACTGCAAGCCGTGCTATGGTAGGTGGAATGATTGGCAATAACTCTTCGGGTCTGCATTCGATTGTTTGGGGCGATACACGACACAATTTGATTTCGGCCAATGTACTTTTGGACGACTGTTCTGAAGTGACCTTTGAAGCAGTTGATGAAGCAGCCTATTTTAAGAAATTATTATTAGCTGGTCGTGAGGGGGATATCTACCGTAATATGAATGCATTATTGACAGACCCCGAGCATTTAAGCGCCATTGAAGCGGGCTATCCAAAACGATCTATCACGCGCAGAAATACCGGTTATGCTTTGGATATCCTTGCCGATCGCTCGACACCTTTCAATATGTGTAATTTGTTGGCAGGGTCCGAAGGAACGCTGGCTATTGTTACAGAAGCGAAACTCAAACTGATGCCCTTACCACCGCAGGAACTAGGCTTACTTTGTGTTCATTTTGCGGATATGGTAGAGTGTATGCACGGTAATGTGGTAGCCTTAGCGCACAAGCCGGAAGCATCCGAATTGGTAGATAAATACATCATGGATTTTACGGTTGGGCATCCAACTTATAAGTATAATCGTTTTTTTATTGAGGGTGATCCCCAGGCTTTATTAATTGTTGAGTTTAGGGGGCAGACAGCCGCTGAAACAGAGGCAAAAGCGATGGCTCTGAAAGCGGACCTTGTAGCCCGCGGGCTTGGTTATGCTTATCCCTACATTACGGGTATTGAACAGACCAATTTGGTTTGGGATGTACGCAAGGCAGGACTGGGGCTAATTCGCAATTTACCCGGGGATAGTCAACCTGTAAATTTGATTGAAGATTGTGCGGTGTCGCCTGAAGATTTACCTGCTTACGTGCGTGATATCCAAAAACTTTTGGTGGAAGAGGGGGTGCATGCATCCTATTATGCGCACGCGGGAGCCGGGGAACTACATATTGAGCCCTTTGTGAATTTGAAAACAGCAGCAGGGAAGCGTACATTTCGTTCAATCCTCGAAAAAACCAGCGACCTTGTATTAAAATATAACGGTTCACTGAGTGGTGAGCACGGTGATGGTCGTCTGCGCGGCGAATTTATCGGCAAAGTGCTTGGTGAAAAAGTCTACAAATTGCTTGAAGATGTAAAATATATCTTTGATCCACAGGGCGTTTTTAATGCAAATAAAATTGTCAACACGCCGCCAATGGATTCTCATTTACGTTATGACAACGATAGCAACCGAACGGAAATAAAGACCTATTTCGATTTTTCTAAAGATGAGTCTATTCTTCGGTTGGCGGAGAAGTGTTCTGGTTCGGGAGATTGCCGAAAGACTGAAATTACCGGTGGAACAATGTGCCCTTCATTCATGGCTACGCGCGATGAAAAAGATACGACACGGGCGCGGGCAAATATGTTGCGTCAATTTTTAACGAATTCCCCAAAGAAAAATCGTTTCGATCATGAGGAGATCAAAGAGGTCATGGATCTCTGTTTAAGCTGCAAAGGCTGTAAGACGGAGTGTCCTTCCAGTGTGGATGTGGCCAAAATGAAAGCCGAATTTTTGCAGCACTATTATGATGAGCATGGTGCGGGATTTAGAACAAAATTAATCGCTAATTTCACCCAGTCTCAGAAACTCGGATCTTGGGTTGCGCCCATTTACAACTTTGTGGTCAAAAATGATTTCTTGTCAGGAGTAGTCAAAAAAACAGTAGGATTTGCGCCAAAGCGTTCCTTACCTACAGTCAATGGAACGACTTTAACCCAATGGGTAAAAAAACAAGCAGTGGCAAGTGATAGTAAGCGTCGGGTTTACCTTTTTTCGGATGAATTTACCGAATATAATGATGCCGAGATCGGCATTACCGCATATAAGTTGCTGACTGCCTTGGGGTATGAAGTAGTCATTCCAAAACATGTGCAAAGCGGGCGGACTTATCTTTCTAAAGGCTTTGTGAAAAAAGCAAAGGAGATTGCGAATCAAAATATCCATTTCTTAAAGGGACTAATTACGGATGATACGCCACTTTTAGGCGTTGAACCCTCCGGGATAATTACATTTCGAGATGAGTATTTAAGTTTAGTCGATGATGATTTACGTGTTGACGCACAAAAAATAGCCAAAAACGCGCTGATGATTGACGAATTTCTGTTGAATGAAATGAAAGCGGGACGTATTCATTCAGAACAGTTTACGTCGGAAACGAAAAAGGTAAAGCTTCATGGCCACTGTTATCAAAAGGCTTTTCATCTCGTTACTGTTACGGAACAGGTCCTATCATTTCCGACGAACTTTAGCGTAGAAACAATTCCTTCGGGTTGTTGTGGTATGGCAGGATCATTTGGTTATGAGGCTGAACATTATGATATCTCGATGAAAGTAGCCGAATTGGTTTTATTACCAACCATACGCCAAACAGAACCTGGTACTTTAATTGCCGCAGCGGGTACTTCTTGCAGACATCAGATTAAAGATGGTGTAGGAAGAAAATCTTATCATCCTGTGGAAATTTTATACGATGCTTTATTGAAATAAAATAAAAACATTGCTAATAGTTGTTTGTTATCAGTAATAATGGTAATATTATAAGAGCAATATTCATTAATAACTGATAACAAACAATTCAATATGTACAAGATTCAATCTATAGCATTTCTTGCGACCGCTACGGTGCTGATGGCTAGTTGCGGAAATTCCAATCAAAAGAAAACTGATGGAAGTGATACAACAACGGTGAACAAAATTGAAGGTGTAAAAATCGAACAATTTACGAATGGTTCACCGGGCGCAGAAAAGAAGAACTTTTTTCTACGTATTACAGATGAAATTAAAACGGATTCAAGCCGTATTTATATCACAAAATCTCTTTACAAACAGGATACTGTAGGAGCGAAGTTTGAGGTTGTAGATTTTATACCCGCAGGTATAATAGATGGCCAACCGAGTGATGAAGTCGGCTTTACCAAAGGTAAGATTAGAATCTCGTCTTCGGGTCAACAGTCTGACAATTTAATTAAAGCATTAGGTGATTTATTTCAAATAGCTACCACTGATTCTTTTACAAAAGATGTAATTCTTCCAAATGTGTTTTCATCCAATAAGGTGAATGCTGATTTGTCCAAAAAAACAGCGTACAGCTTTAAACTATTTTTGGACAATAAAAAAGCTGCTCCAGCGGAGCTCTTCTTTAATGTAGACACCTATAAGCATTCGATCGAGTTTTCGGAGAAAGATCCTTCGTTCCGGGCTGGATTATTGTCAGCGTTGACCGGTAAGTAGTGAAGCTGTGACTTGTGCCGCTACTTCGATGCGCCCTAAGTTATATGCTCAGATGTAGTGTATAGATTGATCATAAAATAAAAACGGCTAGAAGCTATCTAGCCGTTTTTATTTTATCTAAAAAAGAGATAGATTTGTACTAATATATTTAGTTTGAAATGAAACGATCCGGAACCGCAGATCTCCCATTACACTATGGAAAAGTACCAGCGTGGCTTTACGAACGTATGGCTTTCCTAGGTCGCTCCATTGTTGAAGTAATATTAATGGATTATGGTAAAGACGAGGTTTTGAGAAGACTGGCAGATCCCCGCTGGTTTCAAAGCTTTGGTGCTGTTCTCGGCATGGATTGGCATTCTTCAGGGATCACAACGGCTGTTATGGGGGCATTAAAACGCGCTATTAATCCCGATGCGAAATCTTTAGGACTATATATCTGTGGGGGTAAAGGCAAGCTTTCCATGCAGACCCCACAGGAACTACTTCGGCTTTCGAACGACATGGGACTAGATGGCAACGACTTGATTCGCAGCAGTAAGCTTGTTGCTAAAGTGGATAACACCGCTATTCAGGATGGTTACCAATTATATCTCCACAATTTTATCGTGACGGATAATGGCAATTGGTCGGTCGTGCAGCAAGGTATGCATGAAAAGGATGGAACTGCCCGTCGTTACCATTGGCATTCTGAAAAGGTCAAATCGTTCGTTGAAGAACCACATGCGGGTATCAGTGGTCCTTCACAAGGTATTATCCTCAACTTGACAGCTGCAGAAGCGGCGGCCAATAGAACAGGTATTATGACGATCGTAGCGGAGGATTCAACTCAAGTGATGCAAGACTTCGCTAAACTTATTATGCCATCCCATCACGATGTCCGTGTTTCGGACGTTGACTTGAAGAGGCTAGGAGCGATGTTGTACGTGGCACGAGAAAGTCAACCAAGCCATTTTGAAGACTTATTGCTTTTAAAAGGAGTTGGGCCCCGTACGTTACAGTCATTGGCTTTAGTCAGTGAGGTAATCCACGGTGCGCCTTCACGGTTCAATGACCCCGCTCGATTTTCCTTTGCTCATGGCGGGAAAGATGGGCATCCTTTTCCAGTTCCTTTAACCATTTACGATGAAAGTATTCAAATTTTGCAAAAAGGCATTGAAAAATCTAAACTGGGTTACGGTGAAAAATTAAAATCGATTAACAAGTTGCACCAGATTGTCTTGGATAGCGAAAAAGATTTTCAGCCACAATTTGATATTCAACAAATTATAGCAGAAGAACGGCGAGATTCTTGGAAATATGGTGGCAGAACAGTCTTCGGAGATGCACAACCCTTGAGAACAAATGGTCGGGGTTTGCAATTGTCACTTTTCTAGCGGAAATCTACGAATTGTAATTGTTTTGTTAAAATGTGTTAAAGATCGTTAAAATTAGTTGTACGCTAGTATATTTGCTCCGCAATGAAAGCGGTTGTTACGATATTCTTATTCTTATGCTTCTTATTTATCAGAAGCAGTAATAGCCATGCCGTGCTCATTGAATCCGACCGACCAACTGTTAGTTTTATGTATCAGCATAATCATGCTGATGTACAGCAGTATATTGACGCATCAGTTGACCACATCGATCCGCTATTTTACGGTAATATTCACAGTGATAATCCAGTTATCGAGGAATTTGATGCCGAAAATTTTCAACTGACCAAGGATTTGCAGGTGACATCCCAATTTGTTGCGCTGCTACTTTTTGCTATTGTCCTTTTTGTTTTCGTTTTTCGATTTGCAAAGAAGATACCTTTTTGCAATTTCATAGCCTATCTTTTCCCTCAAAGATACGTTCTTCAACAAAACTGGAGAATTTAAAATATACCCTTCGAAATTTCATATGCTTTGGTGGATATCCTAAGGGATGCTCTGCTCAGTCGTAATCGATTTGTACAATCTATGAACAAGTCGGAACGACCATAAACCAAAGTAGAGGTCATTTCACCAACCAAGACAACAAACAATCAAACTTATTTTTTTAATTAGACGCTTACAAATGAAAAGAGTATTTATGCTCGCTAGTTTGGCTATTACCTTATGCCAAATCGGGTGTACTTCCAAAAAGGAAGAAAAGGAAGAAAAAGAGAAATTTACAGCGACCTCTCCGGTGCAAATGGACACAACTATCCGTAAGGACTTTGTTTCCCAGATTAGGTCTTTCCGAAATATTGAGCTTCGGGCTCAGGAAAAGGGCTATCTCGAGCAGATTTTCGTAGATGAAGGACAATTTGTCCATAAAGGGCAATTACTTTTTCGGATTATGCCGAAGATGTATGAGGCCGAATACCGTAAATCTTCGGCAGAAGTTAATGTAGCAGAAATTGAAGTTCAAAATACAAAAACGCTTGCCGATAAAAATGTCGTATCGCCCAATGAACTCGCGATGGCTAAAGCAAAACTTGAGCAAGCCAAAGCTGAGGCTGCGATTGCAAAATTACATCTCTCCTTTACAGAAATCAGGGCACCTTTTGACGGAACCATTGATCGGATTCCATTGAAATTGGGAAGTTTGGTGGATGAAGGTGAATTATTGACAAGTCTGTCCGACAACAGTGAGATGCTGGTTTATTTCAATGTCTCCGAACCTGAATATTTAAGTTATCAAACTAACGTGAGTAAACGTGGAGATACTCATGTCGGCTTGTTGCTTGCCAATAATGAGTTGTTCGCTCAAAATGGTCTTGTGGAGACCATAGAAAGTGAGTTCAACAGTGAGACGGGAAATATTGCTTTTAGAGCGAAATTTCCCAATCCAAACCGTCTATTAAAACATGGCGAGAGCGGCAAGGTGGTGATGAACTTTCCGCTGAAACAGGTTTTAATTATTCCACAGAAAGCGACATACGAAATGCAGGACCGTAAATATGTGTATGTAATCGATAAGGAGGGCAAATTAAAAGCCCGTCATATCACCATTGGTAACTCCCTACCAGATCTGTATGTGGTAACGAGCGGACTTCAAAAAGATGATAAATTTTTGTTGGATGGTATTCAGAAAGCAAAAGAGGATGATAAAATCAGCTACAGCTTTGTGCAACCTAAAGACGCCATCTCAAATTTGAAGTTAAAAACAGAATAGATCCCTTACAGTTAAATTACTATGTTTAGTCGTTTTATAAATAGACCAGTACTTTCGATCGTGATATCACTGATCATTGTGTTTTTGGGTGTGCTTTCTATGGTACAGCTTCCTGTAACACAATTTCCGTCAATATCGCCACCGAAGGTGAACATCACTGCTGAGTATCCTGGAGCCAATGGTGAGTTGATGATTAAATCAGTTATCATTCCGCTGGAACGTGCGATCAATGGGGTTCCTGGAATGAAATACATGGCTTCCGATGCCGGTAATGACGGGGAAGCAAGTATTCAGGTCGTATTCAACCTAGGAACGGATCCGAATCAGGCTTCTTTAAATGTACAGAACCGCGTAGCCTCTGTGGTTAACAAGCTTCCGCCAATTGTGGTCCGTGAAGGGGTGAAGATTACACGTGAAGAATCCAATATGTTAATGTACATCAATCTCTACAGTAAAGACAAGGAGCTTGATGGAAATTTTATGTATAACTATGCGGACATGAATATTGTCTCCGAATTACGTCGGGTAGACGGTGTCGGGGTGGCAAATATTCTTGGAACACGCGAATTAGCGATGCGTATTTGGTTGAAACCTGATCGTATGACAGCCTACAAGATTTCTGCAGAAGAGGTGATGAAAGCCTTATCCGAGCAAAGTTTGGAAGCTTCACCAGGTAAAGCCGGGGAGTCGTCTGGTATGACCTCCCAGTCTTTTGAATATGTATTGAAATACCCGGGGCGTTTTACAACTACGGAAGGTTATGGCAATATCGTTTTACGTGCGGGTGAAAATGGTGAAATGTTACGTTTAAAAGATGTTGCGGAAATCAAATTCGGTTCGGCGATGTACGATATCTACTCTACACTGAATGGAAAACCATCTGCAGCGATTGTCTTAAAACAATCCTATGGAAGTAATGCTTCTCAGGTAATCCAAGACGTTAAAAGCAAAATGAAGGAATTGAAAGCTTCCTTTCCGAAAGGGCTGGATTACGAAATTAGCTATGACGTATCAAAATTCTTGGATGCATCCATGGAAAAAGTAGTCCATACTTTATTGGAAGCATTTGTGCTTGTTGCTATTGTGGTTTTTCTATTCTTAGGAGATTGGCGTTCGACATTGATTCCGACCATTGCAGTACCGGTTTCCTTGGTGGGATCGTTTTTGTTCATGCAGTTTTTTGGCATTACCATCAACTTGATCACATTGTTTGCACTGGTGCTTGCCATAGGTGTGGTTGTGGACGATGCGATTGTGGTTATTGAAGCTGTCCATGCTAAAATGGAAGAGCTTCATATTTCGGCCTATAAGGCGACCAAAAAAGCGATGCACGAAATCAGTGGTGCCATTGTTGCGATCACATTCCTTATGGCGGCGGTTTTTATTCCGGTTGCCTTTATGTCTGGCCCCGTAGGGATATTCTATAGGCAGTTTTCCATTACCATGGCTACTTCCATCATCTTATCGGGTGTTGTGGCATTGACACTCACTCCGGCTTTATGTGCGATTATGCTGAAGAATAACCATGGAAAGGCAAGAAAGAAATCCATTATCGATAAATTCCTGGATTCTTTCAACAGATTGTTTGATAAGATGTCCAACAAATATGTTTACTTGTTGAAGGGCATAGTGGATAAGCGCGTTTTTACATTTTTAGTATTAATTGGTTTTTGTATTGGCGCATATTTTTTGAATAATGCTGTTCCTGCAGGTTTTATCCCCAATGAAGATCAGGGGATGATCTATGCTATTATTCAAACGCCGCCAGGATCGACATTGGAACGGACCAATCTAGCGGCCCAGACATTGCAAAAAGAAGCTGAAGACATTGATGGTGTACAATCGGTATCTTCATTGGCTGGTTATGAAATCCTGACTGAAGGAACCGGGGCAAATACAGGTACTTGTTTGATCAACTTGAAAAGCTGGGAAGAACGTAAAGAATCCTCGCAGGAGATCATAGAGCAACTGGAGGCCGCTGCCAAAAATATCCCAGGAGCGTCTATCGAGTTTTTCCAACCGCCGGCCGTACCGGGCTATGGTGCTGCGGGTGGATTTGAGCTTCGTCTTCTGGACAAAGCAGGTTCTGGCGACTACAAGAAAATGGAAACGGTAAGTAAGGATTTTGTGCGTGAATTGAACAAAAGGCCTGAATTATCGTCTGTATTTACCTTCTATAGTGCAAGTTTTCCGCAGTATATGTTGCATATCGATAATGATCTCGCGCAACAGAAGGGTGTTACCATTGATAATGCACTGAATACGCTTTCGACTTTGGTGGGCAGTAATTACGAAACGAATTTCATTAAGTATGACCGTCAATATAAAGTTATGGTTCAGGCTTTGCCGCAATACAGGGCTTTGCCGGAAGATATCTTAAAACTATATGTGAAGAATGATAAAGACGAAATGGTACCATTTTCAGCATTTATGCATATGGAAAAGGTTTACGGTCTTTCTGAGATCACCCGGCACAATATGTATATGGCATCTGAAATTTCGGGCTCTGCCGCACCAGGTTATAGCAGTGGTGAAGCAATTCAGGTGATTAATGAAGTCGCTGCCAAGACCTTACCACGAGGCTATGGCATTGATTGGGCTGGTATTTCCAAAGATCAGGTAGGTCGTGGAAATCAGGCAATTTATATCTTCTTAATTTGTCTCGGTTTCGTTTACTTGATACTTTCCGCTCAATATGAGAGCTTTATTATGCCCTTTGCGGTGTTGCTTTCTTTACCAATCGGAATCTTTGGGGCATTTCTACTATTGAAGTTATTGGGATTGGAAAACAATATTTACGCGCAGGTTGCTTTGGTCATGCTTATCGGTCTACTTGGTAAAAATGCCGTGTTGATTGTTGAGTTTGCCGCTCAACGGCATTCGCAGGGATTGAGTATCATTGAGGCTGCCTTGGACGGTGCAAAAGTAAGGTTTAGACCTATTTTGATGACATCATTTGCTTTTATCGCCGGGTTGATTCCCTTAGTTATGGCTTCAGGCCCAGGTGCAATTGGAAACCGTACGATCGGTACAGCGGCAGCGGGAGGTATGTTGTTTGGGACGGTTTTTGGTATTGTGGTGATACCGGGCTTATACTTTATCTTCGGGACTATTGCCTCCAAACGCAAGCTTATTAAACACGAAGATGAAAATCCATTAACTGAAGAACTTGATAATAATGACTAATCGCAGAAAAATACAATGGGTCATTGCATTTTCGCTTTCAGCAGCAGTGACGGGATGTAAGGTTCCCAAAGCGACACAAATACAGGAGAATAAATTCGTTCCGAAGCAGTATACAGATGTAGCTCAATCAGATACAACGAATTCAGCGTCGGTTAAGTGGCGTGAATTTTTTACGGATCCAAATTTAGTTGTATTGATCGATACAGCGTTGAAAAACAATCAGGAGCTGAATGTTACTTTGCAGGAGTTGGCGATCGCAAAGAATGATATTCTTTTACGAAAAGGAGCATTGAAACCCACTGTTGGTTTACGTGCCGGAGGTGGTGTTGAAAAAGTTGGACGATACACCAGTCAGGGGGCCGGTGATGCCAGTACAGAAATTGCCCCTGGAAAGGAAATGCCGGATCCACTAGGAGATTTGACCATTGGTGCGTATGCCAGTTGGGAAATCGATGTTTGGAAAAAACTGAAGGACTCCGAACAAGCAGCACTGAACCGTTATCTTGCTACGGTAGAAGGGAAAAATTTTGTCTTAAGTAGCCTTATTGCCGAAGTTGCCCGTTCGTATTATGAATTATTGGCATTGGACAATCAGTTGGCTATTATCAAACAAAATATCGAGCTTCAGGACAATGCGCTTGCGGTAATCCGATTGCAGAAACAGGCTGCTCGTGTAACAGAACTGGCGGTTCAAAAGTTTGAAGCCGAAGTGTTGAAGACCAAAGGTATGGAATTTGAGACGCGGCAACAGATCAAAGAAACTGAAAACCGTATTAATTTTCTATTGGGACGTTTCCCACAAGAGATCAAACGTGACAAAAGCAATTTTGTCGATCTGATCCCGGCGAAAGTTCAGACAGGTATACCGAGCCAACTACTAAGCAATAGACCTGATATTCGTGAGGCCGAGTATGAGCTCGCTGCCGCGAAGTTGGACGTACAGATCGCGCGGAAAGAGTTTTATCCTTCTTTGGAGATTTCGGCTGCTCTGGGTTTACAGGCATTCAAGCCTTCTTATCTATTTAAGATGCCTGAATCAGTTTTGTATAATCTAATAGGGGAGCTTGCAGCACCTTTGATCAACAAAAATGGGCTTAAAGCGGAATTTAATACAGCCAACGCGAAACAAATACAGGCGGTATATAATTACGAGAAGACGATTCTGAATGCTTACTTAGAAGTCTCTACACAACTTTCTAATATTGAAAACCTCGGGCGCAGCTACGATTTCAAAACAAAACAAGTTGAGGTTCTGAATAATTCCGTGTCTGTGTCAAATGATCTCTTTAAATCAGCGAGGGCAGACTATATGGAGGTTTTAATGACACAACGCGATGTACTGGATTCAAAACTTGAATTGATAGAAACAAAGAAGCAGCAGCTCAATGCTGTTGTCAATATCTATAAAGATTTGGGAGGAGGCTGGAAATAAGTTGTTTGTTTGAATGGACCCCGCTAGGCGGGGTTCTTTTTTTATAAGCCTATGCAAACTTCTTTCTTGTGAAAATAGAATAAATGCTTATTTTTAATCCTTATTTAATCTATTGTATTTGTTTTATGGAATCACAAGAGTATATTCTTATCAATGATGACGCTGAAAGGGGCGTTTTTTATAAAAAAACCTATCTTCATGTTGCGCTTTCGATTTTAGCATTTATCGTTTTGGAAACTTTGCTGATCAAATTGATCCCTTATGATTTTATCGTTTGGATGGTTAGCGGAAAATTTATTTGGTTGTTCTTATTGGGATGTTTTTGGTTGGGCTCCACACTTTCATCAAGATGGACACTTTCGCAAAGCCGTCAAACCCAATATTTAGGCCTAGCATTCTATATTGTACTGGAGGCAATCATCTTCCTGCCGATGATTTTTATGGCGGTATTTATGACCGAAGGAATTAGTGTCATTTATCAGGCAAGTATAATGACTTTGGCCTTGTTTACCGGCCTTACTGTCGTTGCATTTGTATCCAATAAAGATTTTTCATTTCTCAGAAATATCCTGGTGATTGGAGGCTTCTTATCTTTGGGGGCAATTGTTGCTGGAGCTATTTTTGGTTTTGAACTTGGATTATGGTTTTCGGTTGCCATGATTGCACTTGCTTCTGGAAGCATACTCTATCAAACTCAAAATCTGAAGTATAGTTACGGCAACGAACAATATGTAGGGGCAGCCTTGCAGCTATTTTCATCAATCATGTTGCTGTTCTGGTACATTCTACGAATTTTAATGCGCAGAAGATAAATTTTGTTCCTTTTAAAAATGAGAAAAAGTGGTTAAAGTAAAGTTTATTTTAACCACTTTTTTTTGCATTGTATAGACGCTATTCTAGTCTATTTTTTAAGTTTTTCAGACCCTGATCGAAGTCTTTATTCATATTCATAAATAAGTTCATAAAGTTCCATGGATAGGGCGATTTTCCTGAAATTCCCCAGGTCACCAAAGTTTGATTAGGCGAGATCTCTTTTAAGATGAAATAACCCTTGGCTGGTTCACCCATACCGAAATCGAGGGCCGTTTCAATTGTTTCGCCCTCGACGATTTTTGTAATGGTCTGTGAACCTTTACCGACTTTCTTACCATCCCAGCTGGATTTATAGCCGACTTGACCATCTACACCCTGTTCAGTTTTTTTCATTTGCGGGTCTGATAGTTGCCATACACCAAAGTTATCTTGGTTCTTAAGCATTTTCACGTAGTTGAACACTTCCTGCTTCGGCTTATTGATTGTTATCTCACTCTGGGCCGAGAAGTCTTTACTGACGAAGATTGCAGTAATTAAGGGAATAGCGATGATGATCGCCAAAACAATGAGGATTTTTTTTAGGATTTTCATAATCATGCATTCATATTGGTTTTCCTAATAAAGATAAAGGATAATCGGGATTTTTATTGGAAAAAACAGGAATATATTTAGCAATGAAAAAAGCCTCTTCCAATATTGAAAGAGGCTTTTTTGTAATCAAAGCGTAGCACTACTTTAATAGTTCTAAATGGGTGCTGATGCCAATTCTATTCCACGCATTTATGGTAATGATCGCCATAATAATCTGTGCAATCTCCTTTTCTTCAAATATTTCTTTTGCTTTTTGAAAAGTGCTTTCTGTCAAACCCTTTTGATGTATCAATGTGATCTCCTCTGTCATCTCCAACAAAATCTGTTCTTCCTTAGTGAATAGATTCGTTTCCCGCCAGGCATTTAATAAAAATATCCGTTGTGGCGTTTCACCATACTTCAGCGCATCCTTCGTGTGCATATCTAAGCAAAAGGCACAGCCATTGATTTGAGAAGCACGTATTTTTATGAGTTCCTTTTGAATTGGATTTAAAAAAATATCATTGAGATAGGTTTCCAATCCCATCATCGCCTTATAGGCTACCGCATCTACTTTTGCAATATTCAATCGTGTGTTCATTGTTTTAAGTTTTGATAAGACAAAGTTGCGATTAGTATACGCTAAAAAAATTAAACTGGTTTAAGAATGGAAATTTTACGTATGAAGACAAGCCTCCATTCAATCGATATACAGCTATAGTAGCCTAGTTTGATACAATCAGGTAATAGTTGTCGGGGTCACGCAGGATAAATTGATCCTTTAGCGAGTTCTCATTGTAATGTATATCTTTCTCTATGAATGCATTTAACAAAGTAGCGTTTTCGAAGATTTGCTGTAAATTGTCTACTCTAAAGAATAAAATAAATCCATTCCCCGCATGTTTTTGATCTTGCATAGTAGGGTGGTCGTGCTCACCCCATTTGTGTAAACAGAGAATGACAGTCCCGTTATCCGTGAGAATTTCAAATGTTTCGCCGCCATGTTGACTGGTACAGCCCAAAAGCTTTTGGTAGAATAGCGAGCTTTTGGAGACGCTCTTTACAGCAATTATGGGTTCTGTTCGTGTCATATGATTTTGAAAGGTTGAAAACTAATTAAAGAGGCCCAGCGATTTCTCTTTTACCAAGTCCAATATCATGCGATATGCTGCAACAGAGTTGCCATGTTGATCCAATGCTGGACTGTAGGCCCCTATACCCATTTTATTCGGTACACTTACTGTGATTCCGCCACCAACGCCCGATTTACTTGGAAGTCCGACAGTTCTGGCATATTCGCCACTAAATTCGTACATCCCTGCAATGAGCATTTGTGATTGAACTAGCTGAGATAGATCTGGGTTATAGTATTGCTTATTTCCATCATAGCGCACGCAATGATGGGCAAAAAAGAAACCTATTTTAGCCAGATCCTCCGCAGTTATCTCAATGGAGCACTGCTTAAAATAATTATTGAGTTTGTCTTCACCTTCACCATCAATGAGTCCATTGTTGCGCATCAGGTAGAACATGCCTCTGTTTCGATTTCCAGTCTCCCGTTCCGAATGGTATACAGATCTACTGTAATCGATTTTTTCATTATTCGTTATAAAGCGAATCATATCCCTTATTTTAACAAAAGGTTCCTCACCTGTTCCTTTAATAAGCGATGTCGTTAAAATGGCGCCGGCGTTCATCATCGGATTGAGCGGTTTACCCGATGTTTCCAAATTCGCAAAATGATTGAAGGGTTTATCTGTTCCATAGTATCCCATTTTATTAAAAACAACTTCCTCGCCATTTTCCAATACAGCAACCATCAAGGAAACAATTTTTGAAATACTCTGAATTGTAAATCTTTGTTGTACATCTCCGATACTAACGATTGTTCCATCACTATTTACCACCGAAAGTGCGATAGATGCTGCATTGGCTTTACTTAATTCCGGGATGTAATCAGCCACTTTACCTTCTTTGAATGATTGCCTATTTTTATCCAATATTTTATCCAATAGCGCTTTATCAATGATCGCGCTCTTAGTACTGCGCTGGTTTTGAATGTTGTTTTGAGCAAACGATACAGTAATTGATCCGGAACATATCAAACCTATAATACAGGCTACCAACCTGACATTTTTTCTCATTTTTTCAGTATTTGTTTGTTCCAAAGATAGGGAACAGTGTATTAAAAGAAAAGAGGTGCCAAATAAGTAACATTTTAGCACCTCCATCTAGTAGGTCATCCTTTAGGCTGCATTTGGAGCTGGATCAACATTCCAACCGGAAAGTATACCGCCATAGAAAAAGAAGGTGACGTAAAAATTCTTTTTGCTCACCTGATCAGTAACCAGGTATTTTTGAGTTACATCGTATGCATCTATTTTTTTATATTTTGATAATGCTATCGGGCTGGCAGCAGGATTTTCTGAGCGTACCAAATATTGTATCTTTTGGTTGATTAATTTCATAATACCTTCTTTTTTGAAAGGATTATTTTCGATTTTCACATGTGCCGAATGGGTTAAAGTTCCATTATTTTGCGCTTTTTTAGCTTTCGCAGCAGCTGTATAGTTTTTAAATTTTTCCCTTATCTGCGGATCTTTTAAGCTATGGATGGTAAAAATAGAAATTCCCTGCGCACCATTATTTAGCGCCTCATCCATATCGGCAAATATTTCTTCATTATTTTTAGCCATCAATCCACAATATAGCGTCGTATTTGCTCCTTTATCGCGCACATTTTCTAATGTACAATCTCTAATAAAGCTTGGATCTTCTGTATAAAAATTGCTGTATACCATCGGAAAAACAACATCCAAATTCCACTTACCCCAATCTTGGCGCACCATACGAGAAGCCATTTTGGGAGTCGGAAATGGGGATGCAGCCATTGTTTTACCATGGGAGTGAACGATGTCTGCAATCATATTGGCGATATCGGTTATCTGATCGCAACGAAATTGGCGCCATTTTAGATCTTTCGATGGATCTTTTTGTGCTCTCGGATCATAACCATACTGTTTCTTGAACTTCGCTATTGCAATTGGATGGTAACCGTAATCCCAAGCTGGGTATTCACGATCTTGAACAATATTGTATTTAGGCCAAAGGGTTGTAGGGAGGACAACATCCACGTAGCGATTATAGTCAATAGAAATCCCCTCCAATCCCTCGACTTCACAATAGGATTCGATTTTTTTACGGATATACTCTTTTACTCCGGGCACAACAGGTGACAAAAATTTATAATAACCAACGTATGCAGTGGTATCTGCCAGACTTTTACCATTTCGATTGACGCTGAACCAATCCGGATGTTCTTGGAGTATTTTATCCCTGTCATGTTCCAAGTTCATCGTCCAAAGCCACGCGATAACTTGGATGCCATATTTTTTTGCAATGGGAATTGCTACCCGATACTCGTCTGGACTGGCGGCATTTAACATTACGCCATCGATTCCTAAATAATTCATCTCACGGCAAATTGAATCAAAGTTTGTTTTGGCGTTGTAATCTAGCCAAGTCCAAAACATGGCGGGTTTTTCTTTGTCAGCAGCGTGGCTTGTGGTTATTGAAAAACCCTGAATGATCAGGAGAAGCAGGCAAATAAAACATGTCTTGATTAATTTTTCTTTCATAATATTTATCGATTCTAAAAATTGCATACCATAATTTACGCGCGAAGTTTTCAGTGAGTTCAATGGCTCCTTAAAAGATCAATCTGCGAATTTGAAAATTAGATTAGTTTAATGTTCGTCCGTGAAATTACACAAAAACATGGAATTTACACGATACCATTTTAGAATCGGACTGGTTTTCTTACAGTTATTAAATTATATTAAAATAACAAAACATTTTCTAATGTTATCTGTTGTTACTACAATACCAAATCGAAGAAGTAACATTATTAACAACGAAAAGTAGGCCGGGCTACTCGCTAAGGCCAAATTGTTTTGATATGAAGAAACATTACATTCCACTCCTTATTGCGTGCTCACTATTGAATAACCTGGCCAACGGGCAAGAAGTAGGGACCGAACAACAAAGCAAAGTAGATTCTGTAAAACTAACCAAGGATGATACGATTTATCCCAAGCTTCAGGTAAAAGGTTTATTTCAGGCCAGATACCTTGTGAGTGGCACAAAAGATGTAGACGTTAATGGACTGCATCACAGTGATGGTTCTGGTACGGACAACAATTTTATGGTGAAGTATATGCGCGTTCAGATGCGTGCCCAAATTAGCAAACGCACAGAGGTGACAGTTTTGGCAAATCTCGCGGATTTTAAAAGCGATCCGAAAACAAAAGTTCTCGAAAATGCTTATTTGAAATATACATTTAGTCCCAAATTGGCGATTACAGTAGGCCAATTCCGTCCCTGGTTTGGTATTGAAGAGACTTATCCAATTGATATTATCAAATCATTGGATTGGTCCAATCAATATCTTGAGTTTGGCAAACTCGGCTGGGCAAGCTTTCAGATCGGCGTGGCAGCGACAGGTGAGACCACGCTTGGGGAAATGCCTTTTAGCTACTCGTTATCCGTGGTAAATGGAAATGGAAAAAATCAGGTAGTCGATAACGACAATGGCAAACAATATGCTACGCGTCTTGTCTTTGGCCTTTCGAAGAAGTATAGTGTTAACTTAGGGCTCAATGGGGGGATTGGCGAGGTTATGAAAAAACAGGTGCACGCATTGGGTGTTGATCTAACCGGAAATGTGAACTTTGGCAAGCGCTGGAATCTCGATATGCAGCTGGAAGCAAAACAGGCGATCAATCATAGCCTGTACTATTCGTTGGACGAGAGTGCTCGTAGCTCCAAATTGAGCGATTACCTTGTACGGGGTATTTATTTTCTTCCAAACTTAAGATACGAAGTAAATTATTTCAACCTAAGCGCTTTCGAGCTATCTTGCCGATATGAATACATTGATCCTAATTATAAACTAAATGCAAATGGACGTCAAACATACACACCGATGTTCGGTCTAGAATTTTTAAAAAATTATGGTGCAAGGATTCAGCTTGGTGTCCAGTTAGACCGGTATAAAAAGCAGACCGAAAATACCAGTGAATTCAATAAGAACTTATTTATTATTCAAGTGCAAAGTCGATTCTAATTTATTAAACCACGCTTATTATGAAAGAAATCAGTATTAAAAATATTGCCATCACTTTTCTTGTGGCACTCATTTTATGGTTTATCCCAATACCGAAAGGAGTCAGCCCAGAAGCTTGGCATCTCTTTGCTATCTTCGCAGCAACTATTCTTGGGATTATTTTAAAAGCAGCTCCAATGGGTACCATGTGTATGATGGCCATAGCATTTACTGCGCTGACACAAGTGTTGGCGCCCGGAGATGCTGGTAAATCCATTACCAAAGCTTTGACCGGTTTTGGCGACAAAGTTATCTGGCTGATTGGTATCTCTTTTTTTATTGCTCGCGGTTTCATAAAAACCGGTCTTGGCAATCGGATTGCATTTCTTTTCATTCGTGTTTTTGGAAAAAGTTCGCTCGGGTTAGCCTATGGATTGGGACTGGCAGACGTCTGTTTAGCTCCAGCAATCCCGAGCAATACGGCTCGAGGCGGTGGAATTATATATCCAATTATGAAATCCATGGCTATTAGTTTTGATTCCGTCCCCGATAAACCAGAGACACATCGGAAATTGGGATCCTATCTTACTTTAAATAGCTATTATATGAATCTTATCGCATCTTCGATGTTTTTGACTGGGACGGCCAGTAATCCAATGTGTCAAAAATTTGCTGCTAACCTGGGAATCGACATTACTTGGATGTCCTGGGCCATTGCGGGATTCATACCTGGTATTGTCGCCTTTTTTGTGGTACCGCTTGTTCTTTACAAATTATATCCGCCTGAATTAAAAAAAACAGGCGATGCGCCGAAGATGGCGGCACAGAAACTAAAAGAGATGGGGCCTATTTCGAGGAATGAGTGGTTAATGCTTTTGGCATTCTTTATCTTATTGGCATTATGGATCTTTGGTGGATCCTTTTCAATTGATGCTACAACGACGGCTTTTATAGGTTTAACGCTACTGTTACTAACCTCTGTGTTGACCTGGGAGGATGTTAAAGCAGAAAAAGGAGCATGGGATACGATTGTTTGGTTTGCTGTGTTGGTCATGATGGCCAGTTCATTAAACGAATTGGGATTCATCGGCTGGTTTAGTGATTTGATTAAAGTACAGATTGGTGATTTGAGCTGGCAAATAGCCTTTCCTGTCATTATTCTTGTTTACTTCTTTAGTCACTACATTTTCGCTAGCGCCACTGCCCATGTAGCAGCGATGTATGCCGCTTTGTTGGGTGTCGGTGTTTCTTTAGGCATTCCACCAATGCTGCTTGCGATGATGCTTGGATTTCTAGGCTCCATCTATGGTGTATTAACACATTATGGCCATGGCCCTGCACCGGTATTTTTCGGAAGTGGCTATGTTGATTTAAAATCATGGTGGTTGCGTGGATTGGAAATCGGTATCGTATTATTGGTGATTTACATGGGTGTTGGTGGATTGTGGATGAAGGTTATAGGTTATTATTAAAAATTAGGATCTTATTATGTTATCTACTTTGTCAAAAAAGATGCTCATGTGCCTGACTGGATTGTTTTTAGCGTTCTTTTTGCTGATTCACTTCCTAGGGAACTTACAGCTATTCTTGCCGCAGGAACAAGCACATTTACAATTTAATGCCTACTCACATTTTCTAGCGGGCAATATCTTGATCAAGATTATCTCTTATGTACTTTATGCCAGCATTATCCTTCATGCCTTAGATGGCCTTGTCATTACATTAAAAAATAAAAAGGAGGGAGCTGTTTATAAATCGGATCATCGCGGAAGAGCAAGCAAATGGTACTCGCGTAATATGGGAATTTTAGGTACTATAATTCTCATCTTTTTAGTTATCCATTTTCAGAATTTTTGGTATGTATACAAATTTGGTGCAACCCCGCTTGATGAGCGGGGGAACAAGGACTTATATGTTTTGGTCATCGCTGTCTTCCAACAATGGTGGTACGTCCTTATCTATGTATTATCTATGATAGCCTTGTGTTATCATCTTATTCACGGGATTCATAGCGCAATTCGAACCTTAGGATTATTTCATCCAAAATTTGTCAAATGGTTTAAGATCCTTGGCATTGGCTATTCGGTTATCATTAGTTTGGGCTTTGCCATGATGCCTGTTTATATATTCTTTACAGTAAACTAAAGCGGATAAATCATGATATTAAATTCAAAAATACCAGAAGGGCCATTGGATGAAAAATGGACACGCTATAAGAAGACTGCCAAATTAGTTAATCCCGCCAATCGCAAAAAATTGGATGTTATCGTGATTGGTACAGGGTTGGCGGGTAGTTCTATTGCAGCCTCCCTTGGCGAGATGGGGTATCAGGTGAAATCATTTTGTTTTCAGGACAGTCCGCGACGGGCGCATTCCGTCGCAGCGCAGGGCGGGGTAAATGCGGCAAAGAACTATAAAAATGATGGAGATAGCGTTTACAGAATGTTTGTTGACACCTTAAAAGGAGGGGATTTCCGTGCACGTGAAGCAAATGTATACCGCATGGCAGAATGCTCACTTAATTTGATCGATCAAGCTGTAGCCCAAGGAGTTCCTTTTGGACGAGAATACGGCGGCTATTTAAATAATCGCTCTTTTGGCGGCGTACAGGTAAGTCGGACGTTCTATGCAAGAGGCCAAACCGGGCAGCAGCTTCTTTTGGGCGCCTACCAGGCACTTATGCGCCAGGTAGGAAAGGGAACCGTGCAACTTTTTACACGACATGAGATGCTTGATGTTGTTGTTATCGATGGAAAGGCACGTGGTGTTATCGTACGTAATCTAGATACGGGCGATATTGAACGGCATGCGGCCCATACAGTTGTATTAGCAACAGGAGGTTATGGTAAAATATATTACCTATCGACCTTGGCTATGGGATGTAACGGTTCGGCAATCTGGCGCGCACATAAAAAGGGCGCATTAATGGCTTCTCCGAGCTGGATTCAGATTCACCCGACGTCCTTACCACAATCGGGCAGTTATCAGTCTAAATTAACCTTAATGTCGGAGTCTTTGCGCAATGACGGAAGAATATGGGTCCCCATGAAGGAAGGTGAGACGCGAGAACCCAACGCTATTCCGGAGGAAGAACGGGATTACTATTTAGAACGACGGTATCCCGCATTTGGAAATCTTGCCCCACGGGATATTTCCTCTCGGGCGGCAAAGGAACGGATCGATGCCGGCTTTGGGATTGGTCCACTCAAAAATGCTGTTTATCTTGATTTTGCGAAGGCTATCAGAGAACAGGGGAAACAGAAAATACAGGAAAAATATGGTAATCTATTTGACATGTATGAAAAGATTACGGGATATGATGCTTATAGCGTACCGATGATGATTTCACCGTCTGCACACTTTTCCATGGGCGGTTTATGGGTCGATTATGAGTTGATGACGAGTCTGCCAGGTTTATTTGCGCTTGGCGAAGCTAATTTTGCGGACCATGGTGCAAACAGACTTGGGGCAAATTCACTGCTTCAGGCATCTGTCGATGGCTATTTTATCGGTCCCTATACGATTGCCAATTATTTGGCAAACGATATTCATACGGGGAAAATTTCCACAGATCATATTGCGTTTGAACGTGCTGAAGAGGATGTTAGAAAACAAATCGACGTATTTTTGAAAATCAAAGGCAGTAAAACTGTGGATTATTTCCATAAAACACTCGGCAAAATACTCTATGACTATTGTGGGCTGGCACGTAATGAAAAAGGGCTTCGCTATGCTATTGAAGAAATTAGAAAGCTAAAACAAGAATTTTTCAAGGACGTTATTGTCAGCGGCCAGGCCGATACGTTAAATAGCGAACTGGAGAAAGCCGGACGTGTAGCAGACTATTTTGAGATTGGAGAACTGATGTGTTATGATGCATTGACGCGAAATGAATCCTGTGGAGCGCATTTTCGGGAAGAATATCAAACTGCAGACGGAGAGGCGCTACGTAACGATGCCGAATACCAATTTATTTCCGCTTGGTTATGGAAGGGAGAAAATGAAGAACCTGAGTTGGTCAAAGAACCGTTGACCTTTGAAGAAATACAACCAACTGTTAGGAGCTATAAATAAAATGAATGATTATGGATTTATATCTTAAAATATGGCGACAAAAGGATCGCAATGCTACAGGCAAATTAGTGACGTACACATTAACTGACCTAAATCCGCATATGTCTTTTTTGGAAATGTTGGATACTTTAAATGAACAGTTGATAACAGGAGGAGAAGAGCCCGTCGAGTTCGATCACGACTGTCGTGAAGGAATTTGCGGGCAGTGCGGAATGATGATTAACGGCATTGCACATGGGCCCCTTAAGCATACGACGACTTGCCAGTTACATTTACGTTCATTTAAAGACAAGGATACCATTACCATAGAACCTTTTCGTTCAGCCGCATTTCATATAAAAAAAGATCTGAAAGTGGATCGTTCCGCATTCGATCGAATTATTTCTTCTGGTGGATTTGTCTCTATCAATACAGGACAGGCTCCAGATGCAACAGCCATTCCTATTTCTCATGAATTAGCTGAATCGGCATTTGACTCGGCAGCCTGTATAGGTTGTGGTGCTTGTGTGGCGACGTGCAAAAATGGCAGCGCGGCCCTTTTTACCTCAGCAAAGATCACCCATATGGCACTATTACCACAAGGAAAGGAAGAGCGTAGTCAACGGGTATTAAATATGATCAAACAAATGGATAAGGAGTCCTTCGGTCATTGTTCAAATACAGAAGCGTGCGAGGTAGAGTGTCCACAAGGTATATCAGTACTGAATATCGCACGTATGAATTTTGAGTATAACAAGGCACTATTTTTTAAAAAGAAATAAAGACCAACGGTCGAAAAAAGTGGCACGATAGTTTCTTATATCGGATTTATAATAAAGACTGAAGCCATAAAAAGAGCGATACCGGATCGTTGAAGATGACTCACCTTATCCCTGAAAGTAGGGATTTGTAAGATTTTATGGTTAATAAATAGGTTTTTGTAGTAATTTTGAAAAAAGAAATTCATTAAGTTATAGCGATTGATATGAAGTGTAGTAGGTTGTTTGTGGTACTTTTCATTTGTAGTATAGTGTTTAGTGTAAC
Source organism: Sphingobacterium sp. UBA2610 (assembly GCF_002339225.1). NCBI lineage: Bacteria > Pseudomonadati > Bacteroidota > Sphingobacteriia > Sphingobacteriales > Sphingobacteriaceae > Sphingobacterium > Sphingobacterium sp. UBA2610. Next base: position 70,513 of record NZ_DDKA01000009.1, on the reverse strand, counting down.
CGCATGTAAGGATTTTTCAAACAAAGTCTTGGGAAAAGGCGAACTGAAGGACACACTTACGGAGAAATTGGTTGTTAAGGAAAAAATACCACATTTGTTGAATAGGTGGGATTCGCTTCAGAAAAATCAGATACACTTTACAGTAGATAGTCTACACCCTGTTCCGATCAAACAACAAAGACGTGAGCTAAAGGACTCCCTGCGGAAAGCATTTGATAAGCAACCAAAACATATTTATTTGACTTTTGATGATGGCCCATTAATTGGTAGTGCTTTTATTGATTCTATTGCGAAAGAAAAAAACATTAAAGTGAGTGTATTCTTGATTGGTAAACATGCGAATATGAGCAAAGGAAGAAAACGCGATCTTGCCCGTTATGAATCCAATCCACTTATAGCCTGTTATAATCACAGCTATACGCACGCAAACAATCAATATTCAAGATTTTATAGTAACCCCCAAAATGCTTTTGCTGATTTTGAAAAGAATGAAAAAGATCTCCATTTAAAACATAAAATTGTTCGGCTTCCAGGAAGGAATATTTGGATATATGATAATGTTCGTAAGATTGACCTTAAGAATGGATCCAGCACAGCCGATCTATTGCATAAGAACGGATATACAATTTATGGCTGGGATGTCGAGTGGCGGCTTAATAGCGTTACTGGTACGCCCATACAGAGCCAAGAGTCTACCTTGTCTCATATCCGAAATTATATGAACAACAAAAGCTCAATGGTACCTAATAATGTTGTTTTCTTAATGCATGATGATATGTTTCAAACGCGAAAAGGGCAGCAGGAGTTATCCACTTTAATTGATGCATTAAAAAAAGAAGGCTACCAGTTTGAATTGATGCAAGATTATCCGATTAAGTATTAGATAGGTTCGTCAGCTGTCATCTCATCAAAACCCATTTCTTTTGCAATCTGATGAGCACCAAGAATTAATTTACCGCCAATTCCCTGTCCTTGAAACTGAGGTAGCACAGCGACAGGAGCCAAGGCAAGAGAATCGGATGTTTTTTGATTCTCTTTATCGATAATCTTCACCTTTGTCAGGAGTATATAGCCTGCTATTTCTCCTTCAGCTTCAGCTACCATTGACAGTTGTGGTATAAATTCTGCTGTCCTTCTTAGTTTTTCTACTAAAATGTGCTCTTGATGATCGCTATACTGTTCGTTTTCAAAGGCGAGTCGGATCAGTTCGAATACAATCGTTGTGTCACTTGACTTTTCTGTCCTAATATTTACAGTCATAGTTTTTTTGTAGATACAACTATTTCTTCGCTATTAATAAAGCCGTTTTTGGCCCCATTATTTGTAGGTACATAGTTGTTTAGAAAAAATCAATTATAGATCTAATTATATAGGATAAATATGCGTATTAATATTTGAAAAATTGATAATATAGTTTCTAAATGATAAAAAGTACTTTTCCTCAGGACTTTCTATTTGCAGTGTTTTACTAGTTCTTTGATCTTGCGTTGAGTAGCAAAAGCGCTGGAAACAATTTTGAGAAAATGAATTTACAATTGATTTGTTTTTCAATAAATTATCTGATTACCAATCACTTAATAACAATAGTGTTAAATAGTGTAAAAATAACACTTGCAATGTATATTTATTTTCGTATTTTCATGTTAAATAAACAATTATAAATCGCCTCCAGTAGACACCTAAACCGATACGTCTTAGAGGTAAAAAAAATAACTAATTAAACACAAAATTTAAACAATTAAACAGTTTTTATGATTAACTGCCATTATTTCTCAAATCAATGGAAGAGAGCGTTTTGGACTGGATCATTGTGCTCACTAGTGGCCTTGAGTCCCCAAATCGTCGATGCTACAACCCTCGCAAGCTATGGAATTCTCTTTCAGCAGGAGCAAAGTGTTTCTGGAACGGTGCATGATGAATCTGGAATGCCAATTCCTGGAGTAACAGTTTCCGTCAATGGAACAAAGTTAGTAACTAAAACCGACGTTCAAGGTAGATACAAGTTAGACAAAGTCCCCGCAAGTGCGATTATTAATTTCCGGATGGTCGGCAAACAATCTATGGATGAAGCTGTAAAAGGAAGACAGACCATCGATATCACACTTCTTAATTCGGAATCGAATCTCGAAGAAGTCGTTGTTGTTGGTTACGGAAAGCAACGCAAAGAGACTGTCACCGGTGCCGTAGCCACTGTGAAGGGAAGCGATCTAGCACAATCACCGGCATTGAACGTTTCCAATGCATTAACAGGACGCGTCCCGGGCGTTACAGCAACCAACGGGAGCGCCGAGCCTGGCTACGATGGTTCCAATATCAAAATCCGGGGAACGAATACACTGGGTAATAGCAGTCCCTTAGTCGTTATTGATGGAGTTCCTGCGCGTGAAGGAGGAATTGATCGTATTAATCCCCGAGATATAGAAAATATCTCGGTTCTAAAAGATGCTTCTGCTGCTATTTATGGAGCCAGGGCAGCCAATGGGGTTATTCTCGTTACGACAAGAAGAGGAAAAACAGGAAAACCGCAGTTTTCTTATACGTTCAACCAAGGGTATTCCCAACCTACCGTTATTCCTAAATTAACAGATGCCTCCCAGTTTGCGGCAATTAGAAATGAACTCGAAATTTATAACCTCCCTGTTGAAGAATGGTCTGCTGCTTATACAGCGATCAACGAGAAAGGCAGTTACAATAAACAAGGTGGAGGAGTTTTGGATGCGCCGTTTAAACCAGAAGATATCCAAAAGTTCAAAGACGGATCAGATCCTTGGGGGCATCCCAATACTGACTGGTATAAAGCTACGCTAAAAAACTGGTCACCTCAACAGCGCCACAACCTCCAAATCAATGGCGGTACTGAGGATGTCAAGTATCTGATGTCTTTGGGGTATCAAAATCAGGATGCCTACTATAAAAATTCGGCTACAGGTTATAAACAGTATGACTTAAGGATCAATCTGGACGCCAATATAAGTCAGTATATCAAAACACAATTTGGTGTTTTAGGAAGACAGGAAAACCGAAATTTCCCCACCAAGAGTGCTGGCACGGTCTTTAGAATGCTGATGCGGGGAAATCCAACACAACCAGCAATATGGCCTAATGGAATGCCGGGACCAGATATCGAAAATGGCGAAAACCCCGTGGTAATTACGACCAATGCGACAGGTTACGATCACGATAAACGCTACTATTTTCAAACAAATGGTCAGGTTGAGATTACAAATCCCTGGATAGATGGTCTTAAATTAACACTTAATGCCTCTGTTGACAAATATGTAAAAAATCAAAAAACATGGGTTACACCCTGGACTTTGTATTCTTGGCAGGGCGCTTATGAGGCCGATGGCAGCACACCACAACTGGTTCCTGGAAGACGTGGGCCTGCCGATCCAAATTTAAACCAAAGCAATGAAGATCAACTGAATATCTTACTTGGTGGAATCTTAAGCTTTGAGCGGAAATTTGGTGACCATCAGGTAAATGCTATAGCCGGTATCAACAGAGAAACAATTGATAATGATAAATTCAGCGCGTATCGTCGCTATTTTCTTTCAAATGCGATCGACTATCTTTTTGCCGGTGGAGAACAGGAAAAAAATAACGATGGATCTGCATGGAAAAGAGCGCGGCTAAATTACTTTGGGCGATTTGGCTATAATTATAAAAGCAAGTATATCGCAGAATTCCTTTGGCGTTATGACGGATCGTATATGTTCCCTGAAAGTGAAAGGTTCGGTTTCTTTCCAGGTGCCATGGCGGGATGGGTCGTGTCGGAAGAGAATTTCTGGAAGGAAAATGTCCCTGTGATTAATTATTTCAAGATCCGTGCGTCATATGGCCAGATGGGTAATGACAACATCTACTATGATGATAAATTACAAGAATATCAATATTTTTCAACCTATTCCTTTGGTACTTATATCGTCAATGATAAGCTAGCCAAAACCCTTTTTGAAAGCCGTGTTCCTAATGAGATGATTACTTGGGAGGTTGCCAATAACTATAATTTAGGGTTTGATTTTCAATTTTTACAAGGAAAGCTGAATTTCGAGTTTGATATTTTTAAAAATCGCCGTAATTCCATTCTATGGAGAAAAAATGCGTCAATACCACAAAGTACAGGGATGACATTACCGGCAGAAAATATTGGCAAAGTGGATAACAAGGGTTGGGAATTTAACTTAGGTTATCGTGGCAAGGTGGGAGATTTGGGGTACACGGTTGGTGTGAATGGTGGTTATGCTAAAAACAAAATTATCTTCTGGGATGAAGCCCCGGGCGCCCCTGCATGGCAGCAAAGTACAGGTAAACCTATCAAAACGGATATTTATTATGTCTATGACGGCGTATTCCGTGACATGGAAGATATCGCCAACAATAAATTGGACTATAGTGCCATTACGAAAACTTTACGCCCTGGAGATATGAAATATAAAGATTTCAATGGTGACGGAAAGATTACCCCCGATGATAAAGTAAGACGAGACAAGAATAGTGACCCAACATTTCAGGGAGGTTTCAATTTTAGTCTGACCTATAAGGATTTTGACTTATCGGTACTATTTCAAGGAGCTACAGGAGGAGAGATACGTGTAGGAACGGATGAATCTGGATCTATCGGAAATTTTGTGGAAGAATTCTATGATAAACGCTGGAGCATCAGTAACCCAAGTAGCGTTTATCCACGTTTGACAGACCGTGGCAATCAATATTATTCTTATAACAATACCTATTGGATGCGGAGTACCGATTATTTGCGGCTTAAAAATGTGGAAATAGGATATAATCTGGCCTCAAGCATTTGTAGTAAAATTGGCATTGGTTCTTTACGTCTATATGCAAATGGCATGAATTTAATAACGTGGAGTAAGATCAAAATGTATGATCCAGAAGCCGTTAATGCATTAGGGCAATATTATCCGCAGGCAAGATTGATTAATTTTGGCGCATTATTATCGTTCTAACCAACTGTCATATTAAGAACTTAACGAAGAAGAAAAATGAAAAAAATTAAGAATATATCACTTATACTACTTGTACTTTCTGCATCATTACAAGCTTGTAATGATGATTTTGTGAGCACGAAGCCACTCAGTGAAGTTCCACAGGAGATCGTTTGGTCGGATGCTGGTTTGTCTGAGGCTTTCGTGACAGAAATCTATAACGGTTTTGGGGTAGGAGGCTTTTATGAGCAAGAAATGGCATCCATGACCGACGAAGCTTTATTTACACACCCTAATCGGGGCATAAATACCGTGACCGAATCTCGATCAAATCCAGCTGATCAAGGCTATATTATGGATACTTACGAATACGGTCGCATGTATACGCGCATCCGGGCAACTAACATTGCCATCTCCAATTTGAGTGCACCCAAGTTTGACAAAGCAAAAGCCGATAAGCTGTTAGGCGAAGCCTATTTCCTGCGTGGGTATTATTATCAACAGCTCTTACGCTTTTATGGTGGCATCCCCATCGATAATAAGATATATACATTGAACGATAAAGACTATATGGTTCCGAGGAATAGCTATGAGGAGTGTGTCAATGCCATCGTGAAAGATCTAGACAGCGCAGCTCTTTTGTTAAAGGGCAGTTCATCAACAAAGGGACGTGCAAATGAAACTGCAGTATTGGCCTTAAAATCAAGGGTATTACTCTATGCTGCCAGCGATCTCCACGATGCGGGTAAAGCCAAAGCAAAATCAACATTATTGTCAGGGTATAAAAATCCAGAATATCTAATGTACACGAGTGGCAATCAGGTGGAGCGTTGGACAAAAGCAAAGGCCGCAGCAAAAGCCGTACTGGATCATACAGAATTCGCCTATAAGTTAGACCTAACTCAACCCGCTTCGCCTAATGAGGGTACTGCCAACTATATGGCCGTATCGTTAGGAGGGGGGAGCAAGACAGTTGATTTTACAGCAGGAAAAGATATTATTCTGGGGAGATTCTTTATTGACGAAAAGGATGAACGTGGTGGCTGGGTAGGGCGAGACAACGGTCCAAATGGCTATCATAACTGGGCCGGAAATACACCGATACAACTCTTGGTAGACGACTACGAGACTATTGATGGCCAAAAATTCAGCTGGTCAAATCCTACTATGGCAGCCAGCCCTTATCAAAATCGTGACCCACGTTTAAAGGCAACAATTTTATACGACGGTGCGGATTGGAAACCTAGGACAGCTGATGTCGCTGAAAGAGATAAGGCGAATCAAATCCAAACAGGTCAATACGAAATAATGAATGCCAAAGGACAAAAGGTTATCCAATTTGGCCTTGACACAAGAAAAAGCCCGATTGAAGATTGGAATGGTTCACGGACAGGATATTATATTCGTAAATTTACAGATCCGGACCCTACAATGCAGGATCAAAACACAAGACAGCGCATTCCCTGGCCAATGTTTCGCTATACAGAGGCGATATTGAACTATGTAGAAGCATGTCTTGAATTAGGAGAAGAGAATGAAGCTAAAACATGGTTAAACAAAATCCGCTTTAGAGCTGGAATGCCTGCAATTCCAACCGCCGAAACCGGAGCGGCTCTAAAAGCACGTTATAGAAACGAGCGCCGTATTGAATTAGCCTACGAGGAGCATCGCTTCTTTGACGCGCGACGCTGGATGATAGCCGCGGAAACTATAGGTCGTAAAGCAAATATTATAAACATCACGGGAACCCTTAAGGCGGGTAAAAATGTAACTCTTTATCAATATAATCCCGATAACTACACCTATACCTATACGGTATCCAATATTGATCCAGGTATCGAAAATAGGAACTGGGATGACAAAATGTACTACACGTCTTTGCATCGCGATGAGGTTAATCGAAATACAAAATTGATCCAAAATCCAGGTTACTAGTATTTAAAGAAGCTGTCCAAATGTGCAGTGCCCCCAGAAAATGTCTAACTTTTTGGGGACACTGCATTTTTTTGGACAGCTTTTTTTGCGGCTAATTTTTAATACGTTTTGAATAGGTCCAATTTTAGTAACTATGCTGTATTGATAAGCGACAGGAATAAGTTTCAGTATATGCTGCTAGTGGCGGCAATATGCCTTAGATACCTATTGTGTTCGTACCTGCTTCGGACAAGCTTCGGAGCTCACCGGATAAGGATTAGCTATTGGCCAGTTCCTGACCAGTATTTTCCTGTTCGGAGACTGGTCAATGACTGTTCAGCATCTGTACGGAATCTATTGATGATCCGAAGAAAGTACGAAGCAGGTACGAAGCAAAGGGCTTCCCATTCGCTTATTGTTGCCATTTTTCACCGGATTTCACCATAGCTCTTTGGACAGGTTGAAACTTTATCTGCTATTCAAAAATAGTTTCCACAAAACAAGTGACAAACTTTTCGGACACACTGATTATATAATTACTTTTTCTGCTGACTTATATTAGGTAATAGCCCTGTAACTACTCCGATTAATGGAAGATAAGCACAGATATTAAATACATATTCGATTGAGGTTTGATCTGCAAGCCAGCCTAGAACTGCTGAACCAATTCCCCCCATACCAAAAGCAAAGCCAAAAAATAAACCAGCAATCATTCCGACCTTTCCTGGGATGAGTTCTGTCGCATAGACCAAGATAGCAGAGAATGCAGACGATATAATAAGACCTATTAAAATAGCGAGGATAATGGTTAGCCCTAGACCCACGTGTGGCAATAGTAATGTGAACGGAGCCGCTCCGAGAATCGATACCCAGATAATTAGTTTACGCCCATAGCGATCTCCCAATGGCCCCCCTAATATAGTTCCCGCAGCTACAGAAGCAAGAAATATAAATAAGTATATTTGAGATTCCTGAACCGAAACATGGAATTTATTGATCAAATAGAAGGTGAAATAACTGGTCATGGAAGCCATGTAAAAATATTTGGAAAAAATGAGTACCAATAAAATTACAAGTGCAAATACTACTTTTGATTTTGGCAGGTCGGCTTTTGAAGCACCAACAGCAGTTGTTTGTGTCTTAGGCTTGAGATGTATTTGATACCAATTACCGACATAAGTAAGAATCATAACGGCTACAATGGCCAATACGCCAAATACACCAATGTATTGTTGGCCCAAAGGGATCACAATAAGCGCTACAAGAAGGGGACCTATCGCACCACCAGCATTACCACCGACTTGGAAGATAGACTGGGCGAGCCCCTTTTTGCCTCCGGAAGCTAAATGAGCAACTCGAGAAGCTTCAGGATGAAATATAGATGAACCCATGCCAATAAGACTTACAGAAAGGAGAATGTAGATAAAGTTTGACGCAAAAGAAATGCATATCAATCCTGCTAAAGAGAAAAGCATACCGACAGCGAGTGATCGTGGTGTAGGGTTTTTATCTGTATACAAACCAACGAAGGGTTGCAAAATAGAAGCAGTAAGCTGAAAAACCAACGTTATAATACCAATTTGGGTAAAACTAAGCGCATAATTTGATTTTAACATGGGATATACTGCCGGGATGACCGACTGAATCAAGTCATTGAGCAAGTGTGAAAGACTAATCGCAAATAAAATCGGATAGACGGTTTCGGAGCTTTTCCAAGATCCACTCGGGTTTAAAGATTGTGTTTTCATAAAAGAAATATTCATCAGGTCATCTGATGTTTTAATTGATAAAAATAACGTATATTGAGATTGATGATTTGCATATGCTATAGGAAAATTACAGCTGTTGGATAATTCGGTTAGCAATATCAACAGCTTTTTTCACTTCTTTATCTTTGATTGCCAACATCAGTTCCTCGTGTTGCTGTTGTGAAGTTAAGAAGGGTACTGTATCCTTATAAATAGTCATGAAGAACTTATTGACATGTTCAGATAAAGTTGTATATAAAGCGGTCAAAATACTATTTCCACATGATTCAGCAATTGCACTGTGAAAGGCAATATCGGCATCCACGCACGCCATCAAATTTCCCATTTCGGCATATTTTGCTCTATTTTTGAGCGCTTGAGCCATATCCTTGAGGCCTTTCGAAGTACGATTTAAGGCAGCTTTTTCAATAATTCGCAATTCCAATACGTGTCTAACTTCAAAAATATCGTTAAAATTGGCTTTTTCAATTTTTGAATCAAGAGCATGATGACCTGTGCTACTTTTAACAAAAGTACCAAGACCTTGTTGTACATTGAGATAGCCTGATTGACTTAAATATTTGACCGCCTCACGAATGCTGGATCTGCCCACAGCAAATTGTTTCATCAATTCTGGTTCCGTAGGAAGTTTAGATTCTACCGGGAATTCACCTAATTTGATTTTTTCTTCTATTGCCGCGGCAACTTCCTCTGCCAAGGATCTTCGTACGATAGCTTCAGTCTTCATATAGTCATATCATCTGATGATTGCAAAGGTAGTAGAATTTTTTGAATTCTTATTTATTTTCAAAAATTTGATCAAACCAACCGAATATTGTTACGACTACATCAGATATTTATTACAGTGTTTACTGTGTTAAATTTATTGGCAGTTTTAGGTTAATTAACAGTGAGGCAGGTCCTCCAATGTATTTATCTAAAACTTAGTAACATGAAAAAATTAATGATGAGCGCCGTAGCCTTGGCTTTAATGTCATCTGCTACTTTTGCGAAAACGGGGCCAAAAGCGGCCGACAACAGCCTTGTTGAAAAATCAACGATTTACAAATCACAAACTGGAAAAGCTAATTTGAATATCGTGAGCGAAGCCAAAGAGATCAAGCTCGGAAAGTCTCGTACCCTATGTAGATTGACGATGAGTATCTATAATACAAGCGGTCAGTTGATCGAAACTCAGGTTCTCACGTACACCAGCTATGGAGCCAATGATATGTATTATAGCAGCTGTGGAGCATGGTTTAGTGCTACCATTCAGAATTATCAAAACTATTATGGTAATCCGAATCATTAAGTATCAATTAATCAAACAATGTAACGGGGCTAGTATGCCCCGTTTTCATTTTTCCACAATTCAACCAAAAGGAAACTTCTATTGGCGATCCTAATACGACAATGAAGATGCTACTGTATGCGAACATGCTATGGGGCTGACAGCTGATGATGTTAGAAAAGCGAGATACCGCTTAGTAAAAATAAATTGATCGTATTCGG
>NZ_DDKA01000009.1:0-60263 GCF_002339225.1 Sphingobacterium sp. UBA2610 | reverse complement strand
CCGAATACGATCAATTTATTTTGGAATACTATTTCATAGCATTGTTTTACAGTGACTTATGGTTTTGGCAATAAAATTGGCATCAGCTGTCAATGAAGAATTACAAAGAAGCCAGCAAGAGATAGGAGAGGCGCTTCGTATCACCATTTAAACGATCATAAATAAAATGAAAGCTTCACCAATTACTGGAATTTTTGCGATACTAGTGTCAACCGCATTTGCTCAAACGACCCCTCAAAAAATAAAGGAGATTTCTCATGTCGAATCCAGTCTCATACCGCCTGTTCGTTTTGAGGGTGAGCCGGCCTGGAATATTAAATCGCGCATGGAATTTTATCAGGTTCCAGGTGTAAGCATCGCCGTGATAAAAAACGCTGAAATATTATGGAGCAAAACGTATGGTTTTGCCGATCTCGATTCGAAAACACCAGTTAGGTCAAACACCTTATTTCAGGTGGCGTCCATGAGCAAGCCCGTAAGTGCATACGCTGCATTGAAGGAAGTGGAGCTTGGCAAGTTGGCATCCAATGCCGATGTGAATTTATACCTGAAATCCTGGAAAATACCCGAAAATAATTGGACCAGAGCGAAAACTGTTACACTCAAAAATATCATTAGCCACACTGCCGGACTTACCGTAAGTGGGTTCCCGGGCTATCGGACAACAGACCCAATTCCTACAGCGGTAGAAGTACTGAGTGGTCTAAAGCCTGCTAATACACCTATGGTGTATGTTGATAAACTTCCTGGCTTAAATTTTCGGTATTCAGGCGGTGGCTATACCGTACTTCAACAGATGCTCGTTGATATTGAAGGGAAAGATTATAGTAGCATAATGGAAGAAAAGGTACTCTCACCTTTGGGTATGAAAAATAGCACTTTTGCCCAGCCTCTTCCTGAGTTGAAAAAACAATTTGCGGCGACGGCTTATACTGTAGATGGTAAAAAAGTCGAAGGAAGATATCATGTCTACCCAGAGCAGGCGGCTGCTGGCTTGTGGTCAACAGCAGAAGATTACGCTAGATTCGTGATCTATATTCAACGGACCTTAAATGGCAAAAGTAGTACTATTATTTCCAAGAAGATGGCCGAAGAATTCACAAGCCCCTATATTGAACCTATTATAGGATTAGGTGTCTTTCTGGAAGATTACGACGGTTCATCTTATTTTTGCCATGGTGGATGGAACGAAGGCTTTAGCTCCTATTTTGTTGGAAATAAAACAAGCGGTGATGGCGTAGTTATTCTTACAAATACAAACAAACCTGAATTTATCAACGAACTTGTCCGAGCGGTTGCATTAACCTATCAATGGCCCAATTACCTGGCCCCAATAAATAAAATTTTGCCGCTCAGTTCTCAAGAACTGAATGTCAATAGTGGACGTTATCGATCTGGCAAATACGGTGTTATAAGGGTCTATAGTCAGAGTGGCAAGCTTATGTCAGTCCAAAATCTAGACAAGCCTGTAGAGTTGGTTAAAGTGTCGGCAAATACTTTTGTTATGCGAGATCGAAACGTGAACGTAGTATTTTCAAAGGATACCGAAAGCGGTCAATATGAGCTTGTACAGGTTTTGCGTGATAAAAAGATTTATTCCAAAAATCCGAAAGTCAATGCAAATGACCGGACTCCACTAGAGCTTATTTTAGAAGCAAATTTCAAGGATGGATTAAAAGCTTTTCAAAAAGCAAAAGAACAGGATAGTGACGATGAGTTGCTTTCAGAAGGTTTCCTGAACGGTGCAGGTTATGAATTGCTCAATCAGCATAAAATAAACCAAGCTATTGACATATTTAAGGTGAATACGGTGCTATATCCTAAAAGTGAAAATGTTTATGATAGTTTAGCGGAAGCCTACCTGAAATCTGGACAAATAGATAGTGCCAAGAAGAACTATCAAAAAGTTCGCGAAATTAATCCTAAAAACGAAAGAGTAAGTAAGATTTTAGAAACGTTATAACACAAATATAATGAGCCATATTTTTGTTAATTTGCGAGCATGTCAAATCAAGCTAATAATTATCGATTGTTTTCCAAAGAAATTCTCTCACTTTGGAAGAGCCAGGATGTATCATATGTTAAAGTAGAAGAATTATCCATTGTTGAAGGAATCACTTTTTTTGAACTTATACCAGATTCCGAACTTTTGGATGAAGGTGGGGTAGAAACACTCTATGCCATAGATTCTGAAGATGTAGCGGATATGTTGGTGTTTAGCAAATCTATTCGTTTTGTTGTTCACGACATTTATTTGGATGAAGACTAATAAATTAGTTATTTATGATCGACAATTCAATCTGCATTGTCGATCATTAATGTACGGCAGTAGGCTGAGCTAGGGATAAATTAGCTTCTCATATTCAACCTTTCTTCCTGAAGATCTAACAAACGAAGGTGTTTGCGGATGATCTCTTCGTCCAATAAAAGTTCTTCGCGGTTTTTATTGATAAGCCAAATTCGCTGTGTTTCAAGGATATCGATATAGATTTTACGGTATTCGGCATAATTAATGATAATCTCGGAGCTCCGCAATTGATTTTCATACTTCTGTAGTTGATCCTTTAAGGTCGGAAAACTTTCAACTTTGTCCGCGTAATCATTACGAATCTTGTCAACGGCGACTTGAGCCAATCTATTCTGAATTTCATAATCGATCTCCTTTTCACTTCTTACAAAATCTCTATCTACTAATTTGATTTTCCTCAAGATAAAAGGGAGGGTCAACCCTTGAACAAGTAAGGTTAACAGAATCACAACAAATGTGATGAAAAGAATGAGATTCCTTTGAGGAAAAGGAGTTCCGTCGGCCAAAGTTAATGGGATAGATAGCGCTGCTGCCAAAGAAACGACGCCACGCATTCCAGTCCATCCGATAATCATTGGCGTTTGCCAACCGGGCGATTGAGCGTCTGCAACCGTTATAAAATTTCTCATGATCAAGGTCGTAATTACTGCAGCATACCCTGCAAAAATTCGTACAAGAATAAGGACTATTGTAACGGCGACGCCATAGCCAATAGCAGTGGAGATATTGGTATCACCCAATCCAGATACAATTTCCGGTAAATCTAATCCGATAAGCATAAAGACAATGCCATTCAGCAGAAAGCAAAAGCTTTCCCATACGGTTACTGTCCGGATTCGAGATGCACTGCTCAAAAAATCGTGACTACGATACGAGAGAAATAAGCCGCCACTGACAACCGCAAGAACCCCAGAAGCATGAAGTTGTTCTGCGATCAAATACATCGAGAAAGGTGCAATAAAAGTTAGCAATATGTCTGTATTGGAATCGGTTGGTAAAAGTTTATGCATTTTCAGAAAAACATAGGCAATTGTAAGTCCGATTCCCACTCCGCCAATACACATCCAAATAAAGCTCCCGGCCGCTTGGTACCATACATACTGCCCAGTAGCAGCAGCAATCATTGCAAAGCGAAAAATTATTAGTGAGGAAGCATCATTCAACAAACTTTCACCTTCCAATATGGACGCCAGCCTTTTGGGTACCTTCACGAATTTTAAAATTGCACCGGCACTAACCGCATCAGGAGGGGAAACTATTCCACCCAATAGAAAACCGAGAGCTAAGGAGAATCCCGGGATAAAATAGTTGGCAAAAACGGCAACGGACAATGCTGTAAAAAAGACCACAACAAAGGCAAAGCTGAAGATAATCCGGCGCCATCGCCAGAGTTCTTTCCAGGAAGTTGACCAAGCTGCCTCGTAGAGGAGCGGCGGTAAAAAAATAATGAATATCAATTCGGGTTCTATCTTTATAGGGGGAACTCCCGGGATAAAACTTATTACAAGTCCCGCTAATACGAGTAAAACAGGGTATGCAACCTGAATTTTTCTCGCCAGCATGATCAACATCGTAATTAGTAGGACTAAAAAAAGGTAAAACTCAAAATTCTCTAACATATGTAAATTTTAGGTATATAAATATAGATCAAATTTCTAGAAATATTTAAACTAGCTTGGCGGTATTCATGGTGGTAGATCTTCCTAAATTAGTTAAAGTTTGTCTTTCTCATAACCCACGATCTAAAATATGAGATGGCATTATTATAAAGAAAGGCCCGTCTTTGAGAAGTTTTACTTAAAATATAGTTTCAATAACAGTATAGGACAATACTCTAGGAATAACAACCCGAAGCTGTTCGAATACAACGATAAGTAGCATAATTACAACTAGAGGTATTTCCCTTTTCGCGATAATTACAGATTAGCCTCAATATATTTGTAAAGTTGAACATCATCAATAAACAATAATTATGGATAACAAAACATTAGGTAATAATATTGCCAAAGTGCGGAAAGAGCGAAATATGTCGCAAGCACAGCTTGCTGAACTTTTATTCGTCAGCCCCCAAGCAGTTGGAAAATGGGAGCGGGGAGAGTCTTTACCAGACTTTTTAACACTACATAGACTTGCGGAAATATTCGCAGTCGATCTAAACTACTTCGCCGAAAATTCGAAATTAGGAGATAGCGTAGCAAGTCAAAAGGTGGTCATTGGCACTTTAGATGACACGAAAGGAAATTCTCTGGAAGAGGCAAAATTTTCTGATACGGGACAAAAGCCGCTACTGACAGATTTTAGCGGTAACACGCTAGCCGAAACTGATTTTTCTGGCGTAAATGCGCCAAAGAGAAAATTTCTCGGAAGTGAGCTGCGTGGCACAGACTTCAGTACAGCAGATTTCACGGCAAGCATTTTTAAAGGAAGTGATATCCGCGATGCTAATTTTGATTCGTCGAACCTTACGGACTGTACATTTTCTGCTAGTAATATGACGAACGCAAATTTCAACAAGACCGTTCTCGCACGTACAGAATTTTATGCGTCGGAGTTGAACAATGCTAGATTTAATAGTATAAAGCTGACAGATGTCAAATTTACGGCGTCGGATCTCAGAAAAACCATTTTTGAACACTGTGAGTTCAATGGTGTTTGCTTTAAGTCCTGTGATATGAAAGGCATAAGCTTTGATGGGCAAGTATTTGTCGACGTAAAATTCGATAATGCAGACCTAGCAAACAGTTCATTTAGAGGGGTTATTCTTAGAAATGTTTCCTTTCGGCCCACGTTTGCGCTTACCAATAAATATTATAAGAGTATTAAAACAATCGATTTTGACGGGGCCTCAATGGACAAATTAACCTACGCAGCTCTTAAGGGAGTAGGCGTATCGCTTGAGAATATTGTGCTCTTATAAACAACACGATACAAATAGAAGGCATGGTTCTGCAAGTATGAACCATTGCCTAAGTGTAGGTGCCATACCAATGAAATCCATCAATTCCGGGAAATTAAATTAGGAGAGTCGTCAGCGCAGCATAGTAAAGCTAAAATATGCTAAACTAATTATCAAAGAAAGATTGGGAGACGGGTTGTATTCACGATTTCTTTCATGACAAAATAACTTTCCATATGTCTGATTCCCTTGATTGTTGCCAGTTTATTAAAATTGAATTCATGATAGTGATCAACATCCCTAACCATCACCTTTATTTGATAGTCAAATGCACCCGTTACGTGGAAACACTCGACTACTTCTGGAAATTTTTGTATCTCCTCCATAAATAACAAGGCACTTTCATTGGAATGTTTTTCCATACTAATGGATACAAGGACCATTAGATTAAGATCAAGTTTTCTTCTGTCCAGCAGAAAGACTTTCTGTTTGAGAACGGAGGTTGCCATTAACTTCTTAATACGTTCGTAAACGGGAGTCATGGATAAATTAACACGGTCAGCTATTTCCTTGTTACTTATGTTCGCATCCTGTTGCAAAAGGTCCAGAAGCATGAGGTCTTTCTCATCCAATTTCATTATCGTAGTAAATTAAATCTAAAAAAACTATATCTATGACTGTAGTTAGATCGTAAACACTAGTAAATAAAATACAACCATATTATTTTACTAAAATAGCCATAATTACAGATATATAATACTATCATTTAAACTATATGTAGTAAATTTAAATTAATTAATTACTATCAATTTACCAACCTAAATAAAATTATGAGTGAGCCTCAATTAAAAAAAGTCCTTGGTCCGGTTATGTTATGGGGATTGGGTGTAGGCTATGTTATCTCGGGAATGTATTTTGGATGGAATCTCGGTTTGGCAGAAGGCGGCACATTGGGATTGGCCATTGCTACAGTGTTCGTTATTATCATGTACCTTACATTTACTTTCAGCTATACAGAGATGGCGTGTGCGATCCCTAAGGCTGGCGGAGCCTTTGAATATGCCAATCGAGGATTGGGCAAGCATTTGGGATTTGTCGCCGGTATTGCACAAAATATCGAGTTTGTTTTTGCTCCGCCTGCCATTGCTGCTGCTATAGGTGCTTATCTACATTTATTGCATCCTTCGGTTGACTATCTTATTTTTGCCATTGGGGCCTATGTGATTTTCACTTCAATGAATATACTGGGCGTAAAGCTCGCTGCATCATTTGAATTGGTCGTAACTGTTCTTGCGGTTATCGAATTACTAATATTTGCCGGTGTTACATTTCCGGCTTTCGAATTTTCCAACCTTGAGCACAACGCATTGCCCAATGGCTTCTCGGGTATTTTTGCAGCTATTCCGTTTGCCATCTGGTTTTTTCTCGCTATTGAAGGTGTAGCGAATGTTGCTGAGGAAACGATCAATCCACAGAAAAATGTATTAATCGGCTTTGGATCGGCCATCGTAACTTTAGTTGTGCTTTGTATCATTACATTTTTGTCGGCGGTGGGTGTCGGCGGCTGGGAGGCTGTTGTTTATCCTGTCGGAAGCACTGAACCCTCCGATTCACCATTGCCACTTGCCATTGCACATGTCATTGACAATCGCCATATTCTCTATAAACTACTTATAGGCGTTGGTCTTTTGGGTCTTATAGCCTCATTTCATGGTATCATTCTCGCTGGTGGCAGAGCTACCTTCGAATTTGGGAGAGTGGGGTATGCACCGTCGATTCTTGGAAAAGTACATCAACGATTTAAGACTCCGGCCAATGCACTCTTAATCAATATGGCTATTGGCATCATAGCATTATTGACCGGAAAGACCGCAGGTATTATTACCATCGCATGTTTTGGGGCAATCTGTCTTTATATAATATCCATGTGGTCATTTTTTGCCTTGCGAAAAAAGGAACCCGATTTGGAACGCCCATTCAAAGTTCCATTGTATCCGCTGTTTCCGGCAATTGCATTTATTATTGCTGTCGTGTGTCTCATTGCAATGATATATTATAACCCCTTGACAGCTCTATTATTCTTTGGGCTTGTCATCTTATCATACCTCTATTTCCTAATCTTCCTTGACAAGGACAAAACCATCAAATTATGATAACTAAAAATGAAATTATTGCCAAATTAACAGCAAGCACAAGTACGCACGTTAAAGTTGCCGTCGCTGATATAGACGGGGTGCTCCGTGGGAAATTTATGCATCGGGATAAGTTTATCTCTGCACTGGACAATGAATTTGGGTTTTGCTCGGTGGTGTTTGGATGGGATGTTAACGATCAGGTTTATGACAATGTGGAAATTACAGGCTGGCATACAGGATACGGCGATTTCCCGGCGCGTATTGATGGAAATACATTTCGACAGATTCCCTGGCAAGAAGATATTCCCTTTTTTCTAGCTGATTTTGAATCTCCGCTTTCTCGCGACCAAAATGTGTGCCCAAGATCACTCCTTAAAAACATAATTGCACAGGCGGAGACTGCCGGATTTAAACCAATTTTTTCACAGGAATTTGAATGGTTTAATTTCGTGAAAGCCGATAATGCCGCTCCCCAAAATAGTTTTAGAGATATGACACCGATAACATCTGGTATGTTTGGTTATTCCATCTTACGGATGTCTGACAATTACGGATTTTTTCAGGATCTTTTGGCTATGCTCGAAAGATTCGGTGTACCTCTTGAGGGGCTACATACGGAGACCGGGCCAGGTGTTCTGGAAGCTGCGATCCAATGTAGTGATGCTCTTGAAGCTGCGGATAGGGCTACGCTCTTTAAATCTGCGGTTAAGGACATCGGAAAAAAACATAATATCACGGCGAGTTTTATGGCGAAACAGACCAAGGACTTACCAGGCTGCAGCGGCCATGTGCATCAAAGTCTTTGGGATCTCAACAAACAGAACAACCTCTTTTATGATAAAGAAGATGAACTCGGAATGAGCCAGTTGATGAAGCATTTTCTTGCGGGGCAATTGTATTGTTTACCTGATATTCTACCGTTATTGGCGCCCACTGTTAACAGTTATAAAAGGCTGACTGAAGGAGCATGGGCACCGACAACCCTGACTTGGGGCATAGATAATCGTACCACAGCACTCCGCGTCATCGACGGTGGTCCCAAAGCCACACGCATTGAACACCGTGTTGTCGGTTCAGATGTGAACCCTTATTTGGCAGTAGCAGCATGTTTGGCTAGCGGGTTGTATGGCATCAAGTATAAATTGCCATTGGATAATCGACATACTAGCGGTAATGGTTATAAAGATCTGCAACACGGCGTGTTACCAAGAAACCTCCACGATGCGACCGCTCGAATGGCGCAATCGCAAATAGCCTCCGAGCTATTTGGCCAAAAGTTTGTCGATCATTTTTGTAAATCACGGTTATGGGAATGGCGACAATTTTCTGAGCAGGTCACAGATTGGGAAACAAAAAGATATTTTGAAATTATTTAACTGAACAATGGATACAGCAAAAATTTACGGTTTTAATTTTCCGACACCGATCCGTTTCGGTGCTGGAGTGATCGACGAGCTACCAGACTATTTATTGACCAATGGACTTAATCGCCCTTTACTGGTAACGGATCCGACTATCGCCCAACTACCATTTTTTAAGGGAGTCCAACAAAAGCTGACGAACAAAGGGATCGACGTTATTGTCTTTCATGATTTGCATAAAAATCCAGTAAAATCTGATGTCCTCTTGGGAGGAGATGTCTTTAGAGGGCAAAATAGAGATTCAATTATTGGCGTTGGCGGTGGAGCAGCACTCGACGTAGCACGGGCAATTGCCTTGCGCGCAAATCATCATCGTGATTTATTTGATTACGACGATCTGATCGGTGGCGATATCTATGTGACCAACGAGATACCACCATTGATTACTGTACCTACGACCGCCGGGACTGGGAGTGAGGTGGGGCGTAGTGCTATTATTTCAGAAGATGAAACCAAGAAAAAACGAATTCTGTTTAGTCCCAGATTGATGGCAAAAATTGTATTTGCCGATCCTTTGCTTACAATGGATCTGCCACCGTTTATTACGGCAGCAACGGGAATGGACGCACTTACCCACAATATGGAAGCCTATTTGGCCAAAGGGTATCATCCGATGTGTGATGGTATAGCGCTTGAAGGAATGGCCATGGTGGCGACGTCTATTGAGTGTGCTACGAAAGAATCAGACTTGCCATCCCGCTCCAAAATGCTTTTGGCATCATTGATGGGAGCTGTTGCTTTTCAGAAGGGATTAGGAGTCGTTCATAGTTTAGCGCATCCGCTGTCCTCGCTCCTTGATACCCATCATGGACTGGCCAACGCGGTGAATCTTCCTTATGGAATGCAGTTTAATTATGTCGGTTTTGAAGATCGTTTCGATAAGATGGCCATGGCTTTAGGGCTCGGTAGTCATGCTGGAGACAGGGTTGTAGACTATCTGTTTGACCTCAATGTACGTTTGGGACTGCCTACACAATTATCTGCGATAGGCGTGCAAAAGGAACATCTGCAACCGTTATCAGAACTGGCGTTTGCAGATTTCTGTCACCCATCAAACCCCAAGCCCGTTAGCAAAGCAGATTTTCTTGCAATTTATGAAACCGCTTACGAAGGAAAATAATATGTTAAAAATCGGTATTAGTGCGTGTTTTTTTTATCCAGACCCCGAGAGGACGGTCTTTGGACACAAATCACTGAGCTATATGGAAAATGATATGGTTCGATGGATAACTAAAAAAGGCGTTCTTCCTATATTATTGCCGGATCTTGAAGAATCATTATTAGCGGACATCTTACACCAGATGGATGGCATAGTTCTTCAAGGTGGAAGCGATATAGCACCCCAGCATTATGGAGAAGAGCCTATCGGACCCTGGAAAGGAGACCCTTATCGGGATCAATATGAGCTAAAGATATTGGATTATGCCATCAGAAATCATAAGCCAGTCTTAGGTATCTGTCGGGGATTTCAGTTAATGAACGTCTATTTTGGAGGCACAATGTATCAGGATATCGGTAGTCAGCTTCCTCAGTCGGCTGTACATCGTTCAGCAAGTCTATACGACACCATCAATCATCCCGTACATATAGAACCAGGAACACTTTTCGACAGACTATATGGCCATGTTGCCAATCCATTGGTCAACACTGTACATCATCAGGCTATTAAAGATCTTGGCCGTGATCTCGAAGTCTTTGCGCGCTCGGAAGACGGATTTATCGAAGCATTTGGTTATACCAAAGAAGCGGCCGGGAAAGTGATGGGTGTACAATGGCATCCCGAATTTTCCCAAACACAGAAGGGAATACTTTTAGATGAAAATTTAATTCTTAATGTTTTTATCGAACATGCAAGACAACATAGAAATTAGAAATCCTGCAACCGGTGCTGTAGTAGCAACGTTGCCTTCAACCACAACAGTTGAATTGGAAAATACACTCTCCTTACTAAGACAGGGACAGCAAAAATGGGCCAACGTTCCTTTGAGGGATCGTTTGGCGTGCATCATACAATTTGGGGAGCTGATCTTGGCGAATAAACAGGAACTTGCGGAGATCCTTACCAAGGAGACGGGCAAACCCATCACACAATCGCTTAATGAAATTAACGGAGCACAAAACCGTATTGAGCATCTTCGAAAAAATGCTGAAAGATGGCTTTCAGAAGAAATTATTGTAAATGAGGGGGCTACACTAGAACATATTCGCTATGAACCACTTGGTGTCATTGCCAATATTTCTGCATGGAATTTCCCTTATAATGTGGGCTTTAATATTTTTCTGTACGCCTTGGTTGCGGGCAATGCCGTGCTCTATAAACCTTCTGAATTTGCTACGCTGACCGGATTGCAGTTTGCAAAATACCTTTATGAAGCCGGTATACCTGATGATGTATTTCACTGTGTTGTTGGAGATGGGAGGATTGGCGAGCATATCTTATCATTGCCATTGGATGGCTATTTCTTTACTGGATCCTATAAAACTGGAGTACATATTGCTAGGGCCGTAGCGCATAAATTAGTTCCAGTCCAGCTTGAGCTAGGCGGAAAGGATCCACTATACGTAACAGAAGATGTGAAAGATATAAAACAGGCGGCAGTGTCGGCAGCTGAGGGCGCTTTCTACAACAATGGGCAGAGCTGTTGTGCTGTTGAACGTATCTATGTTTCAGAACAGATATACGATGAGTTTGTCGAGGCATTTATTGAGGAGGTAGCTTCCTATCAGGTTGGCGATCCATGCGCTGGAGACACATTTATCGGTCCTTTAACGAGGGCTGCTCAGCTGGACGTCCTTGAAGATCAAGTGAAAGATGCCCTTGAAAAGGGAGCAACACTACGGTTGGGCGGACATGTATTAGAAGGTAAGGGATATTATTATGCTCCCACAGTATTTGAGCACTGTAATCACAACATGCTACTTATGCGTGAAGAGACTTTTGGTCCGTTGATAGGTATACAAAAGGTAACTTCAGACGAAGAGGCAATTACGTTGATGCAGGATACGACCTATGGCCTTACTGCAGCGGTGTTTTCGTCCGATCAGGATAGAGCAATGAATATCCTTAGCAAAATGGATACAGGAACGGTATATTGGAACTGCTGTGATAGGGTAAGCCCTAATGTGCCTTGGTCCGGAAGACGAAATTCTGGCTTAGGTTCGACCTTATCGGCTCAAGGTATACGAGCATTTGTTCAGCCTAAAGCCTATCATTTAAGACCCGCATAATTTAATGTTTAATTCTATGGATATAGCCCATTATGCCGATCGTTCATTGGATAATGGGCTTTCCCTCAAAAATAAATTTCGGTACCCCATGAGAGTGAGTGCGTAAAGATTATGGGGTCCGCTTCATGGAAAAGTGATCGCCAAGGTGACTTATGCCGATGCAATAGATATGCAAGTCCTTACTGAGGAGAGATAGACTGAATGAATTCGCTAAAATACTTGAAGACTCTCGCAACATTTTCTATTTTTGTTACAAACAGAAAAGAAATGAGCACTGAAGTGACAGGTTTGAAGCGTGTAGCCACACTATGTATATTAAGAAATAAAGATAAGTTTCTATTGTTAAAGCGCCTTAAAGAACCCAATAAAGATATGTATGTTCCCGTTGGTGGGAAATTAGACCCATTTGAAAACCCGGATGATGAGGTAGTTCGTGAAGTCATGGAAGAAACAGGGATCCATATCACGTCAAAACAATTTTGTGGCATGTTAACCGAAACATCACCGATCAATTACAATTGGATCAGCTATGTATATGTATCCGATATCGAATATGTAGAGGCCCCCTATTGTAATGAGGGTGACCTCGAATGGATCGCTGCAGACGAACTGGAATCTATTCCGACCCCTTTAACCGATCTTTATATTTATGATTATGTGGCTAAGGGAAAACTGTTTGCTTTTAATGCCGTATATGATTCAGACCTAAACTTGACCGGGTTATGGGAACAATATAATGGCATCAAGATCAAGTAAACTACTTAAATTGAATTAAAATTAGAATGATTATCAATAAAACTGCCATTAAAGTCATCGCATTCGATGCAGATGATACATTATGGGTAAACGAACCATATTTTCAAAAAGCAGAACATGATTTTTGTGCGCTGTTAGAAAATTATCTTCCACAGCATGCAGTATCAAAAGAATTATTTGAAACAGAAATGAATAACCTGTCCCTCTATGGGTATGGTGTGAAAGGCTTTATTCTTTGTATGATAGAGACTGCCAGCCGTATTTCGGCAGGACAGTTATCGCTGAAGACAATAAACAAAATCATAGCGATTGGACAAGATTTATTAAAGATGCCGATTGAATTATTGGAAGGTGTTGAAGATACGTTGGTAAGGCTGAGTGCACATTATAAGCTAATCGTAGCCACAAAAGGCGACCTTTTGGATCAGGAAAGAAAGCTGAAAAATTCGGGTCTCCAAAAGTACTTCCATCATGTGGAAATTATGAGTAACAAGAAAAATGACGATTACTCAAAATTATTAAGAAAAATTGAATGCCCCGCTGAAAATTTTATCATGATCGGAAATTCAATCAACTCCGATGTTCTGCCTGTTTTGGCATTGGGGGGACAGGCAATACATGTCCCTTACCATGTGACTTGGACACATGAGCAAGCTTGTGATGACGTTAAACCAAGCAATTTCCTGCAGGTAGAAAGTCTAGATCAACTGTTACCGATTCTGCTTTAATCGAAAATGCGCATCTAGATGCGCATTTCTTCTACCGGCTGTTACCCAGCAAAGAGCTGCGAAACAATTAACTGTTTTCTGTTGTTATTCATCAGTACAGTTAACCTCTCACATGGCAATTATTACAAAATATCTATTTTTCCTTTTACCCTTTTTTATTTTAAGCTGTAAGAGCAGTCAGCAAAAAGGGGATACGTTCTATTTTGGTGGAAATATTATTATGATGGAAGATGATTTTCCCCAGGTAGATGCGTTAGTAGTAAAAGGCGGGAAAATTCTTTTCGTCGGTAGCCGGAAAGAAGCGGCCCCCTATGTAGGGGAAAACACGAAACAGATCGATTTAAAGGGAAAAACTTTACTGCCTGGCTTTATTGATGCCCATGGCCATATCACTTCAAGAGCAGGAATGGAACAGGCAATAGATTTATCGCCCAGTCCATATGGTACCGTTAATTCAATACCAGATCTTCAAAAGACTATATTATCAGTTATTAAGCGAACAAAATTAGGCGCGTCTGTTCCTGTATTAGGAAATGGTTACGATGATGCTATCATGCGTGAGCATCGCCATCCGACTCGTCAGGAATTGGATGCGATCAGTACGACAAATCCTATTATTGTCATTCATGCTTCTGGTCATGCAAGTGTTGCCAATAGTGCGATGTTGAAGTTATTAGGTATTGCCGAAAATGTAAAAGACCCGGAGGGGGGACATTACGGCCGAAGCCCCGATAATCGACTAAACGGCAAACTAGAAGAAAATGCCTCTTTTGCCGCACTGGTGAAGTTGACGAATATGATTCCCAAGCCTCAACAGGCCAAAAATGAGCTATCTCAATCCCTAAAAGATTTTGTCAAAGCGCAAGACGAATGGCTTAGTTATGGGCAGACAACAATCTGTGACGGACGTTCGATGGGAGTGGGGGTTGGCCTGTTGAAGGAAGCAGCTTCGAAAAATCTTCTAAAGGCAGATGTGGTTTATTTTCCGGATTTTGAAGCAAACAAAGCCGAATGGAAATCCTTTAAACCCAATTACATGAAATACGAAAAGCGTTTGAAATTTGGTGGATTTAAATTTTCGGATGATGGTTCGCCTCAGGGGAAGACAGCTTGGTTGACAGAACCATACCTGGTTCCACCAGAAGGTCAACCGGCAGATTACAAAGGCTTTCCAATCTTTTCGGACCAGACCCTCTACAATGATTTAAAAACAGTGTTTTCAAATCATATTACGGCACAACTACATGTTAATGGCGATGCGGCTATTGATCAGGTACTTCGTGTGATCGGCAGATTGAAAGCCGAAGGAATTTATAAGCCTGAGCTTAGGGCAACCTTGATACATGTGCAGAACAGCCGCCCCGATCATATCGCCAAGATAAAAGATATCGGTGTTATTCCTTCCTATTTTTCATCCCATGTTTACTTATGGGGAGATTGGCACTATCAAAGTGTTTTTGGTCCCAAACGTGCGGCGTTTATTAGTCCAGCTCAGTCGGCAAAAAAAGCGGGAATACTGTTTACCATCCATCATGATAGCCCAGTAACACCTCCAGATCTATTGACCGGGGTGTATGCTGCAGTCAATCGGACGACACGTTCGGGAATGTTGTTGGGGCCAGATGAACGTATTGATGTCAGGGACGCGCTCAAAGCAATTACCATCAACGCTGCCTATCAGTATCAGGAAGAAAAAGATAAAGGGTCTCTTAAAAAAGGAAAACTAGCTGATTTGGTTATTTTGGATCAAAATCCATTAACAATTAATCCCCAAAAATTACGGGACATCAAAGTAATTGAAACAATCAAAGAAGGGAATACCGTCTTTAAGCGAAATTGATCAATCTGTCAATCCCATAATAAAACAGCATTGTAAACTCATTTTGATTCGCGATTGTTTGGAAAAACCCACTATTGTACTGTTAGTTGCCACTCTGCTGGACTAGTGACGATGAGTCGAAGTCATCGTTTTCAAGAGGATCAAATGTTGGGATAAAACAGGAGAGTTGTATAGTAATACAACAGCGTCAAGTCTTCATCCTTTAAAGAAATAGCGAATAATAAATCGCCACATGCAAATATTAAATGGTCTTAAACTTTTGCGGCTTGTGGCCTATTTTTACACGATGATCGATTCATGATGTCACTTTTGAACAAACAATAGATCTATTTCATCATGCAACGCAGGGAGGGTTATCTTAGATGGAATCCTGTTTTTACTAAAATCCAGAAATAATTATGAAATCGCTATTGATATTTCTTTTTTCGATAAACCTTGTTTACGGTCAATCTACACCAAATTTGACAGTAGGTTATGGAGATCGCTATGATAGCCTTCCCAAATTAGTAATCAAAGCAGCTACACCAGAAGACTATCATAAAGCATTTAGCTCCAACATTATCAATAAAACTCCTGCTGTTGAACGGAAAAGCTTTGTGATTCCTACAGGCAAAGGCAAGCTAAAGTTCAGGAAATATAGTTTTTCAGCCGGTTATGGTGATGGATTTAAGGGTTGGGCGTATAAAGGCTATCTTCCCAAACTGAAAATGCATATTCTCGTAAGCAATCATGTTGCTGAATCATTAGGTTTTAGCGATTTAGTTTTACTCGATAGCATCAACGGTAGTCAACATACAATTGCTTCAGTCGGCGACGGTGCAGTTGAAATACCAATTCCATCTCCAAACGGAGATTTTCTTGCTTATTATTATAATGAGGTCTATGCTGCGAATAGTTGCTTTATAGGGGTACTTGCTGTCCGCAAAGAAAAGGCTCCTTTCCGGATCAAACTTTCCGAATACAACAGTTTTGAAACGGACAATTGGGCGGTGGAAAACATCAGATGGATCGATAGCATGACGATTATCATAAAAGCATATACGCTTAAAAAAGTTGCCAATGAAAATATTAAGCAGTTTGCGTACTACACTGCCCGGTTAAGCAAAGAAAATACAAACTAAGGTATAGAGATGAACATACAACAAAATATCATCATGCTAACTGTTGCTGCAATTTGCTCTTGTAACAATCCTAGCGTACCCCTACAAAAACGGGATGTTAAGCAATCAGAACATCCTATTGACGGAGAAGTAGTGATATCCAGGCAGCAGATAGATACGGTCCCCGCCTCGCATACCACGAATGAGGTTAAGACAACAACATCCATAAAGTTCAATGAATTTGTCGTTTCGATTCAAGGTATGGCCATTTTTGATCCAGAAAGGATGGATCGACTACAACGTGATACCGTAGAAATCGAAGCAGAAGTCGGGGAAAGCATCGAGGGAACTTATATTTCTATTTTAAGTGATCAGGTCCGTGACTTGAAGGTGGAACAACGCTATGAAACCAGCGTAACTATTATGAATGAAGGTCCCCATTGTGATCTTACCGAATGGAAACATTTTAACTCAGACTGGAAGCCTTTAAAACAAAATGGGAATGGCCTTTTTCTAAGTGAAGAATATACTGATCAGGATCATCGGACCTTTCCCAGCGTATCTATGGACGAATTGAAACAAAAAGTAAAAGAGCAGTGTGGTGAAGAATGGTTTAAACTTTTGGCTAAAGTAAAATCGCCATCTGAATATCCATCAGCAGTCGGTATAAGCCGTTATTTCTTACGGATCGCATGTCGTCTTAAAGATAACGGTAAAAAAGTTACCAAATTAATCATTATCAAAACTCCAATGGGATGTTAACAGCTTAATTGCTGAATCACAATACCAGGATTTTCCAAGTTATAAATCTATACAAAGAGATTACGAAAAAAGTAATGCTTTCAAAAGATTCAGTATTTTAACACCGGTTTTATTATTTTTGCTATGGTTGGACCAATGAAATACCACTTCAAGAACACAACAATGAAATTAAGCCTATTGACTAAAGCAATTTTTACTATAGTATTCTTATTTTTAACAAAGAATAATATTTTCGCCCAAACCAAATACCAAAAGGATTTTTATGAGTTTTGGTCTGATATCAATAAACATTATGCTTATTTAGAAAGGCAAAATATCGACTGGAATAAAGTCAAAGAAATTTATTCTTCACAAGTAGAAAAAGTTAAAAATGACAACGAGTTTATTCAGTTGCTTGAAAATACGTTGAATGAGCTGTACAATGGACATTCGTCGTTAAGCACAAATCTTAATACATCAAACAGGATAATTCCATCATGGTCCGACCTACGTGTCGAAAAAAATGGAAACAAATATTTAATAAAAGACTTAAGAAAAGGTTTTGGTGCAGATTTAGCTGGGTTAAAAATTGGTATGCAAGTAACTCTTTTCAACGGAAAAGCAATCGATGAACAGTTAAAAAGTTTCTTACCTCGATTTACAGATCATTACAGTCCAAAGATGTATCAGTATGCTTTAGATATGCTTTTTGCGGGAACTCATGATAAGAAACGCGTGATTACTGTCGTTGAAAACGGCGAACGTAAAACATTTGAACCGGTAAGCTATGGCAATCGGAATGAATTGTTGTATTATAAAATTATAAATGGAAACACAGCCTATATCAAAATCAATAATTCACTGGGAAATAACAACTTGATCGCTGAATTTGATACGGCGCTTGACAGTTTGATTTCTAATAAAAACCTTATTTTGGATTTAACTGAAACCCCTAGCGGTGGAAATTCAACGGTTGCGAGGGCCATTATGGGGCGGTTTGTCAATAAAGTTCTACCTTATCAAATTCACGAATTTGATGAGAAGGATTATGACACAAAACGACATTGGGTAGAGTATGTAAGCCCACGTAAGGAAATCTTCAAGGGTAATGTGTATGTTCTCGTGGGGCACTGGACAGGAAGTATGGGCGAAGGAATAGCTATAGGTTTTGACGCGCTTGATAGAGCGACAGTTATTGGCACACCTATGGCCGGGCTATTAGGCGCAATTTCAAACTTCCGTCTCACAGAAACAAAAATTGGATTCCAATTCCCAACGGAAAGATTGTATCATATCAACGGAATGCCAAGAGAGGATTTTATTCCCAAGATTTTGTGTGAAAATATCGAAGAAACATTAAAAAAAGCGAAGGAGATAGCTTGGTAGGTTAGATAGGAGATGATGGCTCAGTTTGCCTGAAAACTCATGGAGCAATGTTAGGATCAATGTGAACAACTAAAGAGTATATGTTTAGTAAAATTAATAAAACCTTTATCCTTCTTGTGCTTGTACTTGTTTCCAACTACAGCAAAGCACAAACCGGATATAAGAATTTAAATATACCTGCATCAGTTGAAGGATCTAACTTTTTTAATACGGATAAAAGGAATTGTATAACGCTTCCATTTGGGTATTCAAATATTTCAAAACAACTACCTGTCGATTCCGTAATGTCGGCTATGCAAGATCACCGTGGTTTAGGAAATCGCTATGCATTAAAATTTGATCAATCAATCAAAAACAATCTCGTAACGATACCCGAAGCATATGATGTTTCTTTTCCATTTGAGCAAGATATCGGCAAAGAATATAATCAGATTAAACTTGCCTCCAATTTCCTCCGTTATGGGGATTATTCGCTTCATTTTCTGGCCATTTATAACGCTGTCCGCTATAGTGAACCATTCATAAAAAAAATATATTTAATTTCAGTAAAGAATGGGAAGCCGGTTGATATAAGAAGAATTTATCTTCATCATGAGGGAGAAATGGGATTCACAGACTATACACTATTCTATATCGATAAAAATTTTATAATCTCATTGCGGGATTATGAATTTAATGAGAATCCCTTTAGGCAAAAACCTGTTTGTCAATTTCAGCTCTTAAGCAACGGAACATTTGTCAGATACTATGATCAGAATGGATTATATAAAACAGATGAAGAACAGGGCTCAATTAAAAATCACCATAAAGAAGGAAAATGGATCGAATTTAAAACAAATCGGTTTGTGGACTTACAAGAATATCCATCATTTACAGATTCGTATACGTACTTGGAAGCAAAGTATAAAGGAGGTCTTCCTGATGGCGAATGGAAATGTTATAAATTATTGCAGGAATATAATGAAGAAACGGGGGAACCAATAATCAACACAAGAAAAAGAGGACCGTTGATTTATACTGAACTATACAAAAATGGATTATTGGAAAAACGAGAGTTCCATATTCTTGATAAGTAGCCCCTCCGTTATAAGTGATAAATATGTAACTTGTAGAAAAGGTGAAAAAGGCTCCGAAGTTCCTTCTAATTAGAACTTAAAATATGAAAATAATACTACAGTTGCTATGCGATTTGTAGTTTGCCAGCAGTGGATATAGCCCGAAAAAGGCGGAATAATAGACGCAGAATATTAATTATGGAAATAATCATCAGACAAGCAAAAGAAAGCGAAATCAATGTGTTAATTGAGTTTGAACAAGGGATCGTTGAAGCGGAACGACCTTTTGATAACACATTAAAGCCAGGCGAAATTCATTATTATGATCTCCTCGAATTGATCAAGTCTAGGGAGGCTGAAGTCCTTGTCGCAGTTGTTGACGATCAACTTGTCGGATCAGGATATGCGAAATTATTGGATGCAAAACCTTATCAAAAGTATGAAAAGTATGCTTATCTTGGTTTTATGTACGTTAGGCCAGAATATCGAGGTCGGGGTATCAACAAGATGATTTTACACCGATTGATCGATTGGGCAAAAGAAAGAAATATCTCGGAAGTAAGACTTCAGGTTTATGAAGAAAATACCAGTGCAATAAAAGCCTATGCAAAGGCAGGATTTAAACCAAATCTTCTGGAAATGCGTATGGAAATCGATGACAGATAATAGTGAAAATCCAATGAGATAATATCTATAACAAGTAAAAAAGACTTCTTTTAAAACTTTAAAAGAAGTCTTTTTTTTATTAATAAGGCATTACACACTCATTTTAAACCGATTTATTCGTTGTTATGCTCAATTTCGGCAATGACTTCTTTGGCAGATTTAATCACCTGATCATTCAGCTGAATAATCATATTTGCTTGAGATGCTGCATTGATAAGAATCCCTTTTACTTTTGGCGATGCGTTAATTGCTTTGTACATTAAATCAGGATTGATATTTGCATTGGGAACGGATACCAGCTCATCTGCGAGATTAAAAACCAATGAGTTATAGTAGGTTTGCCAATCGTCTTTTGATGGTACTACGGTTTGATAATATTCCAAAATTCCTGTTTTTAATTTTCGATCCTTAATGAGACCGATTTTTCCACTAGATCGAAATCCTTCATAATTTCCAGTATTTCTGATCTTAAAGATCGGATTAAGGTTCATCTTAATACGGTCATTTGGGCTGACTTTCACCAAGCTATCAATTTTTTGTTGGTTTAATTCCCCGTAAAATTTACATCCTTCCGCTGTGTTCGTTAGGTAGGAATTTTGCTTTTCTAAGTCGTGGACATCTTTTTCGAGATCGACTTTTAGGTCCTCCAAAAATTCTTTTACTTCTTGTTGTTCATGCCTATGCTCACTCCAACCGTGAAGCCATATCGAAAGTGATACTGCAAAAACGATAATGAAGATCTCAATGGATATTTCTTTCAATTTTTCGGTGAGACTATGCTTTGGCTCCTTTGCGGTTTTATAAATTTTCTTCGTGTGCTTAATGATCTCGTCTTGCATTTTACAGCTTTAAGTTAATATAAAGGTGATTTGTTAAATATTGGTGCTAATACGCAAAGATGCAAAAGTTTGGTAAAACACACAAATTAATAACTTATCTATTACCTCTTTTATGGCAGAAAACACCTATCAAATTGTTTTATCGGGTATATACCATGGATTACACTAAATAGTGACTGGTTTAGAACAGAAAAATTCCGTATATTTAGGTCCGTAAATTAACTGAAAATAGACTTTATATTATGAGAATTCGGGCAGGACTGCTAGTAGTAGTGGCTCTTACGCTTCCTTTCCTCGTTTGTGGGCAAAATCGCTATCAAATTAATGGCACAATACCCCCATTGCAGGATGGTGCTAAAGTATTTTTGATCTACGAAATAGAAGGTAAGTCTGTCGTGGATTCCACTTTTTCCAGAGGAGGAAATTTTTCATTTTCGGGAACCGTAGACTATCCTGTTTCATCATCGTTATATCTCAATAAAAATCCATATGTAAATAGACCAGCTCGCAACGAGCAAATGGATTTTTTTCGTTTTTACCTTGAGCCTGTGACTATGGAAATGCGAGCAAGCGACTCCTTGAAGAACATTGTAATTAGCGGGTCTCAAATTAATCTCGACCAAGATGCTTTAAAAAAAATGCGAAGCGTTGTAGATGATAAATTTACAGCACTTAATAAAGAGTTTTATGCACTTTCAGCTAATCAACAGAGCGATCCTAAAGTACGGGAAGCTTTTATTGATCGGGAAAAGGGATTAATGGATGACCTGTATAGCGTTCATTTAGCATTTGCTCGCCAGCATCCATCGTCTTACCTTAGTTTAATCAGTTTATCCTTTGTTGCTGGACAGGAGAAATTTATAGAAGAGGTTAAAGGGATATACAGCGGTTTAGCGGAGGAGCTCAGAAGCTACCCTTTGGCCAAAGAGATACCCATGCAATTAGAATCGTCGATCAGGACGAAAGTTGGACAGATTGCCCCCGATCTTGAACTACAAACGCAAATGGGTACGAGTCTAAAACTAACTGAATTCCGAGGAAAGTATCTATTAGTAGACTTTTGGGCTAGTTGGTGTGGACCATGCCGTGAGGAAAATCCAAATCTTGTAGCGCTTTACAATAAATACAAAGATTCGGGATTCGAGATCTTAGGAGTATCCCTGGACAAGGCGGCTCAACGCGAACAATGGATGAAAGCAATTGCAGATGATAAGCTCAGTTGGCCACAAGTATCTGATTTAAAAGGTTGGGATAGCCAAGCAGCAAAACGTTATGGCATAAATTCCATACCAGCAAGCTTCTTATTGGATCCCACAGGAAAAATTATATACCGCGACCTCAGGGGAAAAGATTTAGAAGAAAAGTTAAAGGCGATCTTTTCAGATAAAGACGATCATAAATAGTGCGTTTAGTAGTGTGTCCGATAAGCCGTATTAAGACTGGAGTATTCTTGTTAGGCCCGGAACGTAAATGCAAAATGTAATAAGAAGAAAGCTGGTAATAAATAGGCTGATCAAATCACTGATTCATCTAATCTATAAATAAATTCCTCGATTTCGATTTGGCGTGCATTAGCAAAACCTCGGTCTGTACCAACCTTAACAAAACCACAATTTTCCAGTACTTTTTGAGAACCGATATTATCGAAAGCGACACGCCCATAAATCGGACGGCTTGTTTCAAATGAAAGAAGTTCTTTAAGCGCCTTTGTTGCAATTCCACGTCCCCAGAATTTCCGGTCAATCCAATAAGTGATCTCAGCATCACCATCAATAACAAACTTCGCAATACTTCCTACAATTGTCCCATCAACCAGAATCGTTTGATTGTTTATACTTGGCTCATTGAGAAATTTAGCATATTTCTCAAGGTAAGCTTCTTTGTCTGAAGAAGTACTTGAGGTAAATGCGGCGAGATAATTTGCTTCTTCATCAAGCTGAAACTGATAATGTGTTTCTAAATCCGTGTATACTGTCGGTCTAAGTGTAAGTTGAAAGTTGAGGGCATCCATGCTTTTTTATGTTCGGTTTATTCCCAAATATAGTAATAAATACACTATTGTTTAAACTCGCCTCAGGTATATGTGGATATGAAGCAAAAAACAAATTCTATCGTCTTCGAATTGGGCGTTTATATCTTTCCAACCTATATTGTCATTGACCGAGATGGCAAGATCATCTTTAGAGATTCATCCGAGGGTCTTGCCCGCATAAAAGATATTGTACTAAAATAATGATTACAATAGGCCAAAGTTATTATAATCGTTGTGGTAGTAATAATATTTATCGCTTAAAAAGATCAACCATTTACAACTGCAGTAAGTATGAATATGAAAGTTTTCATCAAAGCCAACTTAAAGTCCAGCTGAGGAAAAGCCGAACAAAGGTAGAAGTTGGTCAGGTCAAGAGCCTTTAAATTTAGACTTCTCCTTTTATCGAAATTTAAGTGGGTATGATGTTCCTTCACTGAGCCCATACGGGGAGAGATGTAGATACCTCGATTCCTAAAGCATTATCTTGGTATTTAAACACAGTTTCAGGTACTATGTGGTTTTCGCTTATATCCACCCCCTTAACAGAGGAAAAGAGATTTAGATGTCTTTTCACAAGCGGCATGGTATGAATATATGAACGGGTTATTTTGTCAGGGTCGGAGTCGCAACTACTATTTTTCTTAGCCTTAGACCTCGCTTGGCATATGTACATATTATCGGTGTAAAAAAAGATCATTTCAATCTTATTTTCAGGATACAAGGCTTTAATGTCTTGTAGCATTTGAAGATGCACCTTATTAACGATATTGACCTCAACAGCAAAATCTTCGTCATGACTTAGCAGCCCCAACAGCTGTTCCTCAAATCTCCGATATCCATCTTTTAAACCTAGTTCAGCATAGCTTTGAACAAAGAGATTTGGGTCAAGTATCTTAATCCCTTCTGGGATGAAATACTGACCACAAGTACTTTTCCCAATGTAAGGGGGACCGGTTATCACATATATTGTCGCCATGATCAAATACTTTGAATCGTGCCATCGCGATGCTCTTCAACCATTTGCCCATCCTTGTTATAAACCAATGGCTGTTCGCGAGAAAATAAATAGGAACGAATGCTCTTTTGCAATTCTTGCCTCCATTGTATCTTTTCATCCGCAGACATAGTGAGCGGATCTTTTTTCATCTTTCCAGTTTTGACAAGTTCTTCTTCTTGAATTGTCCTTTTCATTTAAAACTTAATTAACATTAGCTTGTACGATTAATTAAATATAAACATATATTAATATATTATAAAAAAATATTAATATAAAAAACGCCAATAATTTGATGAATTGACTTTTGATTGGCAACAAGATCCATTAATAAAAATTGACTGGAGTTGTTTATTCTCTTTAGCAAGAAAGCCTACAAAGAATTATACAGTTCATAGGTAAAGCTATGTACCTATTTGAATAGTTTAAGGTAAAATTTAGACAACTAACAAAATGTAGAGCAATAATGTAAAACTTTCGAACTCATTAATCTAGCTCAGAATCTCGTATT
Source organism: Sphingobacterium sp. UBA2610 (assembly GCF_002339225.1). Lineage (NCBI taxonomy): Bacteria > Pseudomonadati > Bacteroidota > Sphingobacteriia > Sphingobacteriales > Sphingobacteriaceae > Sphingobacterium > Sphingobacterium sp. UBA2610. The sequence continues at coordinate 35,627 of NZ_DDKA01000009.1, read as the reverse complement.
CATAACGACTCTCCAGTCACCGGATTTGGCTCTTATTATACGTGGGATTTGGAAGAAGACACTCCCATTAAACATGAACTTCTTTGCTTTTATCTAAGTGCTGTTTTTGGTGCCGATTTAGTACTCAAAAAAGAAAAACCGTTTTTAACAGTGTTAAAAACGGTTTGTTTTGCGGAAAGGGAGGGATTCGAACCCTCGATACAGTCATCCCGTATACAGTCTTTCCAGGACTGCTCATTCGACCACTCTGACACCTTTCCGTGTTTCAGTGCACAAATGTAGTAATTTTTTAATTTATTGCAACCTTATTCGTATTATTTACCATCCAATTTATTATATTCTATTGAGCCTAAGCCTATTGTTTTTATTTTTTAATGAATAAAACTTATTCCTTATTTTTCGGAATGACAAATAATTATTTCGACATAAAAGGGGAGGTCCTTGACATAGCGCTAAAACGCACCAGGGAACGTATTACAATGATAGAATCTGCTTTGGAAACCGCACGGGATTCAAGTAATGACGATACAAAAAGTAGTGCTGGAGACAAATATGAGACGTCACGTGAAATGATCCAACAGGACATTAATCGCTACCAGAAACAACTCGTGGAAGCCAATAAAGATCTGCAGCAACTGATCAGTATAGAATCATTATCAAATGATGTAATTGATGTCGTCAGATTAGGAACACTTGTTCAAACCAATGTTGGACTATATTTGATCGCCACAAGTATCGGAGCTGTAAAAATAGGGACCAATAATATCTTCGTTATCTCGCCTGCATCTCCAATTGGACAACTACTTATCGGGAAAAAAATAGGTGATAGTTTTGTTTTTAATAACGTTAATCAAAAAGTTATTGCAATTTACTAGGTGATGAAAATACCGAAAAATTAAACAATATGCCGATGCATCTGTTCTTATTTAGTACAGAAACAAAGAATGACATGAAATTCAATAGTTTACTTTTAATCTTCTTGCTTGGTGCTGCACTATTTATTCACTCTTGTAGATCGCCCGAGTCGGACGAAAAACTAAGATCAAAAATCGAGACAGCGTTGGAAACTACTGCGGGAATCGGAGTCGATGTCGAAGAGGGGAATGTAACCTTGAATGGACAAATAGGTTCAGACTCTCTCAAGCAGGACATAGAAAACAAAACAAAGCTAGCCGGAGGAGAGGATATCAAATCCATTCACAACAATATTGTCGTAAATCTTCCTGAACCAGAAGATGCCCGTGAAAAATATCATGAAATTTTGGGCGGCGCGATAGATTCTACCTTAACACGAGATGTTAACCTTGTTCTGGAAGATTTTCCGACCATTACAGCACAGGTTAAAGAAGGGATTATAATTGCAACGGGTAATCTTGAAAAATCAAAAATAGATACACTCAAGAAACGATTGGAACATATCAAGCCCAAAGGTATTGATATAAAAGGGGTCACAAGCCGATAGCCTAAGAAAAAAAGAAGCTACCGTCAATTGGCAGGCAGCTTCTTTCATTTCTTCATATGTTTATTTAATACCTAAGTTAAGCATTTTCTATTAAATCTCGTATAGCAACAGAAGCTATTGCCCCACCAAAAGCCGCTGGTAGATAGGACATGGTGCCATAAGCGGACTTTTTAAAATTACTCCCATCGGTATACAATAATGAATCCTTGTTTGGAAGTTCGGTTGAAAATGCCACTTTCACTCCATCACGTATACCATGTTTGCGCAATTTCTTACGGATATGTTGGGCCAACTTACAATTATAAGATTTACCGATATCAGCAATTTTTATTTTTGTCGGATCCACTTTGCCACCGGCACCCATTGAACTTACAAATGGTATATTGGCTTCTAACGCCCTCCGAATGAAAAATAGTTTCGGTGTAATACTATCAATGGCTTCCACACAATAATCTGGCGCCAAATCTAATAAAGCGGGTATCTTTTCTGGAATGATAAAATCTTGTATTACGGTTAAATCCAATTCAGGATTAATGGCCAACAATCTTTCCCGCATAATTTCAGCTTTTGCTTCACCATGATTAGTTGCCAAGGCAGGCAATTGTCTATTACGGTTAGACGGATCCACTGTGTCTCCATCGATAATGGTCATTTTCCCAACTCCCGCTCGGCATATAAATTCCGCAGCAAAGGATCCAACACCACCTAATCCCAAAACCATCACATGTGAATTTGCCAATTTTTCAACCGCTGATCGACCTATCAATGCTTCGGTACGTGACAGCCAACTTAAATCTTTCATCTATCTAAATTTGTTTTTTTATATTTTCATGAAACCTTATAGCTATCCGACAACGTGAATAAACAGACTATGACGGCCTCACTTATTAAATACTTTCTTATAATTCTGGTATAAAGCCCGCTTTAGCTCCTCCAACTCGATCGATCTGATCCGAGCTACGTATTGATAAAGCGTAGTAATTTCTACGGTCGTATCTGTATCCGTTTCTAGAAACAATTGACTGAGTGAAATATTTTCCAAAAGCTCGTCTTGGCTTCCATTTAAACAATGTCCACCTATTGAAAGATAGTACCCCTGATCAATTAATTGCCGAGCTAGTGTCCAATTTTTCCGATAGCCATGGAAAACAACAGCTTCGTTAAAATTCACTTTTTTTAAACAACTGACAATCTCCTGAAAAGCTCGAACACAATGAATAATCAACGGTTTTCGATAAACTTGAGCCAGTTGAACCTGTCGATCAAAGACCTGCTGCTGCTGGATGAGGGGAATAGCAATATTTTTATCCAAACCGCATTCGCCTATCGCCAAAACTTGAACCTGTTTTAATCCTCCTTTCATTAAGGCTAAAGCAAGTTCAGAATTCCCGTCTATATACCATGGATGTAACCCTATGGAGCAATCTGTTTCAGTGATTTCTTCAGCATGATTCAATGCGATATTCTTCACCGAGAGAATCGCGCGCTCTTTGATCGGATAATTCCGATGAGTATGTAGATCGATATAAGGAACTTGTGGTACCAATGGGACAAAGGTCGAAAAAATACTTGAAGCAAAAAATATTCTCTACAAATTTAGTATAGTTTTATTCTTTCAACTTTGCATCTAGGGCTTCAAGGATGGCTGAAGCTTTCAAAAGGCATTCTTGATACTCCTGATCTGCAGCTGCCTGATTGGTGACCGCCCCTCCAGTATGAAAGGAAAGGTACCGTTTTTGTTTATTATACAGCAGTGAGCGGATGACTACATTAAAATCGAACTCATCATGTACAGTGTCAAAGTATCCGATAGACCCTGCATAGATACCTCTCTTTCGAGCTTCAAGCTGATCGCAAATTTGCATAGCTGCAATTTTAGGAGCACCTGTCATCGAACCTGCAGGAAAGGTATTTCTAAATACATCCACATTGGCGACTTTTGGGTCTTGCATGCAGGTAATGGTAGAAATCATTTGATGCACTTGTTCGAAGGATTGAATCTCAAAAAGGCGAGTAGCCTCAACTGTTCCAGGAAGAGCACTTCGTGTCAAGTCATTACGCACCAAATCAACGATCATCACATTTTCCGCAATCTCCTTTTTTGACCTCAACATATCAGCTATAATCTGTCGGTCCTCTTCCGGGCTTGTTCCTCTTCTAGCTGTCCCTTTAATCGGTTGAGAAATCAGCTTTCCCTGCCTTTTCGCTAAAAATCGCTCCGGAGAAGCACACATGATAAAATGATGTCCTACTCTGAAGAATGAACTAAATGGGGTAGGTGATAGGCTATTTAATTGATGATAAACTTCGAGCGGCGAGATGTCGACGTTCTCCGCATAAAATTCCTGACAAAGGTTAACTTCATAAATGTCTCCACGTTGAATATGCGCTTGCACATCTTCAAATGCTTTAACGTATTCACTTTTTGTCCAACGCGATTGTACTTGCACTACGATTGGAGCTGCTAAAGGAATCTTCGTATCGGAAATAGCTTGATAGATTTTAACTGGATCTTCAGCCTCTATATGCACTTGATTTGCCGTCCATCGGAGCGTAATCGCTGGCACGAAGAAATAAGTTTCCGGAAATTCGAGCTGATCCTTTCCCGTTGTCTGTAATTCCTCTATCTCATTCTTGAGGTCGTAGGATAGAAATCCAGGGATAAACTGAGATTGATGTAAATTCAAAAATGTATCGAGCTGATCAAATACATTTTCATTTGCACGGAAGGAGAATAATGCCTTGACAGCCAAAACTTGCTCATATCTTCCCCATTGATCGGACATCCCATTACTATTAAAGAAAGAAATTTCATCAAATTGCCCCGACCAATGCAGGGCTTTTTGATGAAATTTATCTTTAGAATCGAGAAGATCAAAACTTTCGATCCGCATAGTTTATTTTGATAAAGCTAATGTTTGTTTACGATCAGGACCTACCGATAGGATTGTGATAGGTACTTCAAGAGCTTTCTCTAAATAAGAAATGTAATTTTTTAATGCTTCAGGTATCTCCTGTTCAGACGTTATACCAGTCAAATCTTGTTTCCACCCATCAATTTCTTCCAAGATAGGTTCGGCTTGATGTGTGATGATTTCATAAGGCATATAATCAATCACTTCACCATTATATTTATAATGTGTACATGCATAGATTTTGTCGAAGGTATCCAAAACGTCGGCCTTCATCATAATCAAGTCTGTTACGCCATTAAGCATAATAGCATATTTCAAGGCAGGAATATCAATCCAACCTGTACGGCGAGCACGACCAGTAGTTGCTCCAAATTCATGACCTAATTGACGTAATTTTTCGCCAGTTTCATCGTGAAGTTCAGTAGGGAAGGGACCACCACCTACACGAGTCGCATAAGCTTTAAAGATACCATATACCTTGCCGATTTTATTTGGCGCAATACCTAGGCCTGTACAAGCTCCGGCTGTTGTGGTATTCGATGAAGTTACAAATGGATAAGAACCAAAATCAACATCCAACAGCGTACCTTGCGCACCCTCAGCCAACACACGTTTGCCTTCTTTCAGATATTGATTCACCAAATGCTCTGAATCCACATGTGGGATAGATTTAATGAATTCGATAGCATCTAAAAATGCCTTCTCTTTTTCACTGAAATCAGGTATCTCACCATAGTGCGAAAGAATGCTTAGGTGTTTTTCTTTCAACTTTTGGTAACGCTCTTGAAAATCCGGAAGTGTCGTATCACCTACACGTAAACCATTTCTACCGGTTTTATCCATGTAAGTTGGACCGATACCTTTCAAAGTGGATCCAATTTTTCCTGCACCCATTTTTGATTCTGAGGCAGCATCCAATAATTGGTGTGTAGGCAGAATAAGGTGTGCTTTTCGCGCTAAAACTAAATTGCCTTTACCCACCGGATCAAAACCAGCTGTCTTCAGGTTGTCTAACTCTCTTTTTAAGATAATCGGATCGATAACGACACCATTACCAATAAGATTTAGTGTACCTTCATTGAAGATACCAGATGGAATTGTGTTGAGTACGAATTTTTTGTTATCGAATTCCAACGTGTGTCCGGCGTTAGGGCCGCCTTGGAAACGAGCGATTAAATCGTATTTTGGACAAAATACGTCTACGATTTTACCTTTACCCTCGTCACCCCATTGTAAGCCCAAAAGCACATCAACTTGCATAGCTTTTAAAGTATAGTAATTAAAATGTTATTAATAAAAATAGACTCTATTTAAAAATAAAATGTTCAGGAATTTTCCCCTGAACATTCCTGAACAAATGTACTATTATATTTAAGAAAATATAAGATTAATTTGAAATAGCTTCGTGAGCGACGGTCTCTTCTTTTTTGTTCTTAAGTTGACAGTCTTGACATACACCATACAAATTGAGTGAGTGGTGCTTAATATCAAATTTTAAAAGATCTCCCATGAGACTCTGAATTTGGTTGATACGTGGATCACAGAATTCAACAACCTTATTACATTCAATACAGATCACGTGATCGTGTTGTTTGAACCCATATGACTTCTCAAATTGTGCCATGTTCCTTCCAAACTGGTGTTTTGTAACCAAGTCACAAGAGACCAAAAGTTCTAGAGTATTATAAACTGTAGCACGACTGACACGATATTTCTTGTTCTTCATATGGATATACAAAGACTCTACATCAAAGTGATCAGTACGTGAATAAATCTCTTCCAAAATCGCATAGCGCTCTGGTGTTTTTCTTAGATTTTTATTTTCTAAGTAGGCTTCAAAGATTTTTTTTACAGTTGCAAAATTTTCAGCTTGATTCATAGTAAAAATATTCTTGTACAAATTTACCAATTAAGATTGATATTTCCTCTATTAAAAATAGTGCTTAATAGTAGTCGCCTTAGCGTAATTTTCAATCCAATGGTTGGCTACTAATTTTCCGATTCATATCGATTGACACCTGTTATCCCCCTGACTTGCTTTAAATTTCTCATCAAACTTTCAAGCTGAGCAGTATCATTTACATACACCATAATATTACCATCAAAAATACCTTCGTTACTTGAAATTGATAAGGATCGAATATTAACAGCAAATTCTTGAGAAATAACAGTTGTAAGTTTATTTACTAATCCTACATCATCTATGCCAACGATATGTAAACCTGTCAAAAATGCAGAATCCTTTGTAGAAGCCCAGCGTGCTTTTAAAATTCTATAGCCATAATTTGCCATCAGCTTGGAGGCATTTGGACAGCTCGTACGGTGAATTTTTATACCATCATTAACTGTCAAAAAACCGAAGACATCATCACCAGGAATAGGATTACAACAGGGTGCTAGAGTATAATCAACCTTCTGCATATCATCACCGATCAAGATCGTGTCGAATTCCTTCTTATTTATCTTTTCAACTAGCCCACCTATATGGGTATTAAATTGATTTCCTGATGAAGAACTTACATTAATTTCAACCGCTTTCTCATGCGCAACATATTCTCTCAGTTGCCTGATATCAACAATACCCTTGGCAACATTATAGAAAAGGTCCTGCGAACTGGGATATTTTAAAAAGTTGGCAATTTTGTTAATATTATCCGTATTGTAAGTAACTTTTAGCGATTTCAACTTACGTTCCAAAATTTCTTTCCCATCTTCCGCTACTCTTCTCTTTTCTTCTTTTAGAGAAGATCTGATTTTGGATTTGGCTTTCGCAGTCACAACAAAATTCAACCAATCCTCTTTAGGTGACTGCTTGCTTGATGTAATAATCTCTACCTGATCCCCATTTTGCAAAATATGGCTTAAAGGAACAAGTTTGTGATTTACTTTGGCGCCAATACAACTTGCACCGATATCAGAGTGAATCTCAAAGGCAAAATCTAAAGCAGTGGCATTGTTGGGGAGTTGAATCAGTGTTCCTTTGGGGGTGAATATAAAAATCTCATCGGAGAAGAGATTCATCTTAAAATCATCCACAAAATCCATCGCATTCTGATCTGGACTGCTTAAGACGTCACGTACTTTTTTGATCCATTGATCCAAGCCAGAATCTGAATTTGATTCTTTGTACTTCCAATGTGCTGCAAATCCTTTTTCGGCAATTTCATTCATCCGTTTGGTTCGAATCTGAACTTCTACCCATTGCCCTTTAGGCCCCATCACCGTAGTGTGTAAGGACTCATAACCATTTCCTTTCGGAGAGGAGATCCAATCCCGAAGACGGTCGGGGTTAGGACGGTACAAATCAGTGACAATAGAATAAACTTTCCAACATTCTGTCTTTTCTTTCTCATCCACAGCATCTATTACAATACGTATAGCAAACAAATCATAAACCTCCTCAAAAGGAATCGATTTTTTTCGCATCTTATTCCAAATAGAATGGATTGATTTAGGTCGCCCAAATACGGACGCCTTAATACCCTGTTCCTCCAATATCTCTTTGATTGGACCAATAAAATCGCCTATAAATTTTTCACGCTCAGCTTTTTTCTCATTCAGTTTTCTAGCGATAAATTTATAGGTATCCGGATCAGTAAATTTCATCGAGAGATCTTCCAATTCGGATTTTATCGCATACAGCCCAAGACGATGTGCCAATGGCGCATAAAGGTAGCTTGTCTCTGAAGCAATTTTCAGCTGCTTATCCCTGGCCATAAATTCCATGGTGCGCATATTGTGGAGCCTATCTGCCAATTTAATGAGAATTACACGAACATCGTCGGCCAATGTGAGCAACATTTTCCTAAAGTTCTCCGCTTGCATAGAGCTGTTTGGATCGAAAATTCCTGAAATTTTGGTAAGCCCATCGATAATTCGGCGAACTTTCTTACCAAACATTTCTTCAATTTCATCCAGAGTAACATTGGTATCTTCAACTACATCATGGAGCAAGGCGCATACAATAGATGTCGTCCCTAAGCCAATCTCTTCAGCAGCAATTTGGGCAACAGCAATTGGGTGATAGATGTAAGGCTCCCCTGATTTACGTCGCATCTCTTTATGACTATCCAACGCCAAATCAAATGCCTTGCGGATCTCTTGCTTGTCCCCGCGTTGTAAAGTTGGTTTACAGGCGCGTAACAATGCTCGGTAACGTTTCCTTATCTCTTTGTTTTCTGCTTCAATATCAATCACATAATCTTTCATAAACGTTGCAGGTAAATGATGTTTTTTGAGTAAATTTGTGTAATTTAGTTATTGTATTCTTGAATACTAATTTTCAAGCTAACTATTTTGTAATAAATCTACCAAAATATTATAGCATTGACAAATTAAAAAGCGTTATATAATTGCCCAAATGAAGACAATATTATTTTGTTTGCTATTCCTCACAGCGACTCTGTCCGGATGGGCGCAGTCTCAATCACTCACTCTTCCTTTGTATGGAGAGGGGGCACAGGAGACCGTAAACAGTTATATGACAACAACCTTGGCAAACGGAGAGGTATTACCCTGGTTTCCGATTCCACAGGTCACTGTTGTGGCCAAAAGGACCTGGTCAAGTGAAGAAGCACGAAGAGAATATCTCCGCTTTAGAAGAAATGTCCTCAAGGTTCTTCCTTATGCAATCTATGCGCAAAAAAGATATGATCAACTTGACAGAGACCTAGCGCTGACTTCGGACAAGAAGGAACATAAAGCATTGGTTGAAAAATGTGAAAGTGACGTAAAACAGATGTTTGACCGAGAAATCAAAAATATGACTATTTCCCAAGGCAAAATACTCATTAAATTGATCGATCGTTATACGGGACATACCGGCTATGAAATGGTAAAGGAAATGAAGGGTGGGATTTCCGCTTTTTTTTATCAGGGAGTCGCGAAAATATTCGGTCACAACCTAAAGTCAACTTATGACCCAAAAGAAGACTTTGCCATTGAAAATATCATTAGGGAATTTGAGAAATCGAGACCCCAACCTGTCATGTGACCAATCAAACTAAAACCAGATGAAAACAGTATACGACTTTGACGCACTTCAGTTTAATGGTAAAAAAAAATCTCTCGCTGATTTTGAAGGTAAAGTTTTACTCATCGTCAATACTGCTAGTCAATGCCTCTTTACCAGACAATTTAAATCCCTCGAAAAACTCTACCAAAGATATAAAGACCAAGGTTTCGAAATCCTGGCATTTCCGGCAAATAATTTTCGTAACCAGGAACCATTAACCGGTGGTACACTAGAGACATTCTGCCGGATCAATCAACAGGTGAGTTTCCCTATTTTTAAGCGTAGCCATGTTATCGGCGAATACACAACACCCTTATACAGTTTTCTTTCAAGCAAAGATCAGAATGGACATATTAACAGTAAACCTTCCTGGAATTTTCACAAATACCTGATAAACAAAAAAGGAGAGGTCATTGATTTCTATTATCCGACTACTTCGCCATTATCAAGTAAAATTTGCCGCAATATCGAGCGTCTTTTACAAGAGTAACCCATAAACTGCTTACCTTTGCCGCGGCTTTCACAACGTCAATCTAATCGTATATCGACTCAGGAACAATAGTATATTGAAGCTGTCTATAGCATCTCAGTAAAATTGTTCGTTGATTAAATGGAATGATTTGTCATTGAAGAGCCAAATAAAAAGAGAGATATCATATGTTAAAATTAGATCTACTTATCATTGCTGTACATCCTGATGATGCTGAATTAGGCGCAGGTGGAGTAATGGCAAAATATGTTGCTGAAGGAAAAAAGGTTGGAATTGTTGATTTGACTCAAGGCGAGCTTGGCACACGCGGCACAGCAGAAACCAGGGCTCAGGAAGCAAAAGATGCTGCCGAAATCCTAGGACTGGCCGCTAGAGAGAACCTGGGCTTAAGAGATGGTTTTTTTGAAAATGCCGAAAGAGAGAAAATGGCAGTAATAAGAGCTATCCGCAAATATCAACCCGAAATTATTATTACAAATGCCATCACAGACCGCCACCCGGACCATGGAAGAGCGGGGCAGATGGTCAGTGAAGCTTGCTTTCTTGCTGGCTTGAGAAGAGTGGAAACTTTTGATCAGGACAATGTTCCTCAGGAGGCCCACCGCCCCCGATTGGTACTGCAATTTGTACAGGATTATTATATAAAACCAGATGTTGTTATCGATATAACAGATTATTACCATGTTAAAGAAAAATCCGTTTTAGCCTATAAAACTCAATTTTACACAGGAGAAAACGTAAATCCTGATGAACCACAAACCTACATTTCCAATCCGGATTTCATGGAATCAACTGCTGCCAGAGCCCGAGAATTTGGACGATATATCCAAGCGAAATATGCCGAAGGATTTACTTCCAAGAAGATACTTGGCGTTGATGATTTATTCCACCTGAAGTAGGAAATAGAGTCTATCTGATACCATGATAAAATAAATGCGGGAGTATTCCTATTTTACCCCTGAATACTCCCGCATAATTTCTTAAGCGAAGTTACGGACTGATTTGATGGAAACAATATCGGTCATATGCTTATTTTGCTAATGTTTATCCCAACAAAGCAATCGTCTTCACAATTATAGGGAAGATATCCCGCAGTAGAAATTAAGCCTTTGGCTTATTCTTTTTATCAGCCAATCCTTATTGCTTTCTCATAAACCTAATCCAGTGTCGATGTTTCTTAAGCTTCTAGGAAATAAATCCTTTTACATACTGTTTTGTGATTTCATTCTGCGGATTCAATAAAACCTGTTCCGTCGGTCCAAACTCAAGAATTTCTCCACCATAGACAAACAGAATATAGTCAGACACCCGTCTTGCCTGTCGTAAAATATGCGTTACCAATACGATGGTATAATCTTTCTTCAATTCAATTAGTAATTCCTCAATTTTAGCAGTTGAAAGCGGATCTAACGCTGATGTCGATTCATCTCCAAGTATAATCTCAGGTTCTACAGCCAAACCTCTTGCAAGACAAAGCCTTTGTTGCTGACCGATGGACAATCCGCTAGCCGAATGTCCGAGACGGTCCTTGACTTCGTCCCATAACGCCACATTTCGCAATTGCGTTTCCACAATTCTGTCCAACTCCTTTTTGCTTCGAGTACCATGTATGCGAGGACCGTAAGCCACATTATCATAGATCGACATTGGTAAAGGATAAGGTTTTTGGGATAAAAGTCCCATTTTCTTACGGATATGTGTTACTTCAGCATTTCTACCATAAATATCCTCACCATTAACAAGTACAGATCCCGTTATTTCAACCCCCTTGGTATCATCTACTAATCTATTGAGTGTCTTTAAAAGTGTCGTCTTTCCGCAACCTGAAGGACCAATAATCGAAGTTACACTATTGTTAGGAAGGGCGAGATTAATATTTTTAAGTATATGTCGGCCGTCAATATAGACATTAAGATCCTTGATTTCAATGTGGGGATTGCTCAAAGGACTTATTATCGACGATTTTTTTGTTTCGATTGAAGGATATGAGTGCATACTACAATAATTAAAATAATGATTGTTAAAACTAAAGCTGAAGCATAAGCGCGCCCCTGAACTTCAGGAATAGGACTACTTAGCTGAAAAAAAATGGACAATGGCAACGTTGCCGCTGGTTCATCAATATATTTTGGAAGATTGTCACTAAAACCTGTTGTCAATAAAACGCCCGCAACATCACCAATAGCACGCCCAAAAGCCAGCAAAATCGCGGTAAGAAGCCCTGATCGGATGCTTCTTAGCATGACCTTAGCCAATTCCCAGCGTGTGGTCCCAAGGGAAAGAGTGACATTCTTTAAATCGTCAGGAATTGTTTTTATCAATTCATCAACCGTGCGAACCACAATTGGAATGGTTAACAGTGTCACTGTAATAATTCCCCCCAATAACGATGCTCGAATACCTAAATAAACCATAATACCAAAACCAACCGCCCCATAAACAATAGAAGGAACACCATACAAGACATCAAACAACAATTTAGCAAGCTGTGTCACTTTTGATTTCGCCCCCAAATAAACGTTGAGGTACAACGAAATCGGAATACCTATAATTGCGGACAAGGCTGTCGCTACACCTGCTAGATAGAGGGAGCCCAAGATTGCGTTCAAAATCCCACCTTCTTTTCCAATATAAAATCCACCTTTTGGCAACTGGCTAACCATCTCCCAACTGAGATAAGGAAGCCCCTTATATAAGATAGTTCCTACGATAAAAAATAGGGAAGCAGTCACAGTTATCCCGGAGAGATGCATGAAACCTTTGGCTACCTTTTCACTCAATAGCCGTCTTTTCGTATTATCCATGCTGAGCTCCTTCCAGTCGTCTCAATATAAGACGAGATATTAAATTAAAAACAAATATGATCACAAACAGCAGCAACGCAGAGAACATTAACGCAGATTCATAAAGTGGAATTGACATCATTTCCCCGAAATTATTGGCTATTAATGCTGGAATTGGGTATCCGGCATCAAATACCGAAGTAGGGACTTTTGCAACATTGCCACAGACCATCAACACCGCTATTGTTTCACCAAATGCCCTCGATGTTGACAAAACAATTGCAGCAACAATGCCAGGTCTAGCCTTCTTCAGAATAACATGCTTAATGGTATCCCATTTTGTTGCACCTAAAGATAGCGAAGCCGCTTTTAGCTCATAAGGTATCGTTTGCAGCACCTCCACCATAATGGAAATCATAATGGGAAAGATCATCACTGCCAATACAATTCCACCGGCAAGCACTGAATAACCCGATGTAACAACCCCAAAGATGGGAGCGATATACAGCTGAATTAAAGGTACAATAAACAATACCCCCCAAACACCATACAGAACCGGCGGTATCGCTGCTAAAATATTGACCAACGGAAACATCATATTTTTTAAGGCATCCGAAGCATATTCAGTCAAATAAACCGCAGTCAGTATACAAAGCGGAATCGCAATAACAAGAGAAATCAAGGTAACAGCAAGCGTACCTGCAATAAAAGGCAAAAAGCCAAACGATCCTTTCATTGGTGACCAAACCTTGTCGGTCAACAGTTGAAAGATATTACTGTATTCAAATAACGGAATCGATTTTATAGTTAAACCAATCGCAATAATCACCACAACTGAAAGTGAAATCAGTAGCAGGAGCAAGGTGGATCGCTTGACCAGAGAATCTTTAACGAGACGAGTATTTAGCATGCTATAACTTATTAAGTTCTTCTTTTATCAATGTTTCATTTAGTGGGACATAACCATTCTCAAGGAGTTGCGATTGCGCCTGTTTTTGAAGCACAAAAGAAATAAATTCTTTCAAGAGAAGGGATTCGGTCTTATTGCGCGTTACAAAAGTTAGTTCTCTTGAGGGGGGAGCTGGGTATTTTCCTGTAGCGACGGCCTCTGTCAAATTAGATAGAGTGCCATAAAACTGCTCATCATCCTCAATGTGCCCATTTTTATTGAGATCCAAAGGAACAACCGCAATACGATCAAACACGTTATTGGTTTTCAGATTATAGACGTAGTTAATGTTATTGAATCCAATCCCGTGAGTATCATCTTTAATGGCCTGAGCAATCCCAGGGTCACCAAAAATGCCAATACCTTGCAGATCCTCCTGCTTATGACCAAAAAATTTAGCCCATGTTTCAGCTGCTCCGGCAGCATCCGAACGTACATAAACGTTGATAGGATCCGCCGTAAACTGAGGATCAATTTCTTTCCAGGTCTTAAACTTTCTATTTACAAAAATATTCAGCAATTCTTCGCGGCTCAGACCACGCTTCAAAATAGCGGAATAATTAGGGTTACCGGGATTAATCGTACAGATAACAGCGTCTTTAGCAACAATAACTGGAACAGCCCCTTTTTTTATTTCCTGCTCGTGTAGGTCTCTCGACACCATTCCAATATCAACCATACCTGTCAGAACATCGGCGATTCCTTTTCCAGCACCTCCCGCTGAAATATTGAAACGAACATTAGGGTGTATTTTTTTAAAATCTTCACTCCAAACTACAGCTAAAGGATAAAGGGCAAAGGCACCGGACAAAGAAATATTACCTTCAAAACCATGTTCCTTACTATAACCATTTTTGACTTTTGGCGCACAGGAAGTCATTTTAAATACGATTACATAGCTTAAAATCAAGATTATAAAAAACTTTCTCATCATTACACCTAAAAGTCTACAGGTTTTATATATTAAATTTTATAGGGCAAATATATATTAATTTGGTAGATATTATAGAATATTAAAAAAATATTTTTACATTTGACATCGAGAAAAGAATACTAAATCAATAGATTTTATTTGTTATATGCAAAGCTTCCGCACAGAATTAGAAAATCCTATCGTGGAGAAGGAAATTATCGAACTTGAAAAAAAGATTCGATTGTTCCACGAGGGCAAAATTGCCGACGAAAAATTTAGATCGTTGCGTTTGGCTAGGGGGGTATATGGACAAAGACAACCTGGAGTTCAAATGGTTCGTATAAAGCTTCCGTTTGGAAAGGTTACGTTTAAGCAATTGAACAAAATTGCAGCAATATCAGACGAATACGCAAGCCGTAATCTGCACCTGACCACACGTCAAGATATACAGATTCATTACGTTAGTCTTGACCGTACACCAGAACTTTGGTCCAAATTGGCTGAAGACGATATTACATTACGCGAAGCTTGTGGAAATACAGTCCGTAATGTCACCGCTTCTCCAAGTTCGGGAATCGATCCAAAGGAGCCATTTGATGTTTCGCCATATGCTCAGGCGACCTTTGAATATTTTTTGCGCAATCCAGTATGTGCGGAAATGGGACGAAAATTCAAAATGTCATTTTCTGCCAGTGATGAAGACACTGCGTTTTCCTATATTCATGACCTTGGTTTTATTCCAAAACTAAAAATTGTTGATGGTGTGGAAGTTCGTGGTTTTAAAGTGTTATTGGGTGGGGGATTGGGATCTCAGCCTTTCTTAGCATCAGTGACAAGCGAGTTTTTACCAGAAGATGAATTGATCCCTTATATCGAAGCGACACTTCGTGTCTTTGATCGTTATGGTGAAAGAAATAACCGAAATAAAGCTCGATTCAAATACCTTATTCAGAAACTAGGGTTAGAGGAAGTGCTAAGTTTAATTGAAGCCGAGAAAATCGCCACGAAGGTGAAAAGCTATCCGATCGACCGAACCAAAATCGAACAGCCAATACCACCGGACGACAATCAGCTATCAACGATTAACCTAGATAGTGATCTAAATTATCAAGTTTGGAAGGGCACCAATACATTCGAACAAAAACAAAAAGGATATTACGGTGTCTATGTGCGGGTATCCACCGGTGATATAGGTACAGATAAAGCACGCGCGTTGGTTGCAGGTCTGAAGGATTTGGTCGCGGACGATATCCGTATCACACAAAACCAAAGCCTACTGCTAAAATACGCAACAGAAAAGTCACTGCCACATATTTATCAACTACTTAAATCGTTGGATCTAGCGCAGGTAGGTTTTGATAGTACTGCTGATGTAACAACTTGCCCTGGTACGGATACCTGTAATCTAGGCATTTCAAACAGTACTGAAATGGCGCGGGTTATCGAATCTTATATCGCCGAATTTCATCAGGATTTTGTCTTTAATCGGGATTTAAAAATCAAAATTTCGGGTTGTATGAATTCTTGTGGCCAACATGGTCTGGCACATATCGGCTTTCATGGTAGCTCGGTTAAAGCGGAGGGCAAATTGGTCCCTGCAGCCCAAGTTATGCTTGGTGGCGGGACAATTGGTAATGGTGAAGGACGTGTTGCCGAGCGTATTATTAAAGTGCCGACAAAAAGAGTCTTGCATGTTGTAGAATGGGTGCTGAATGATTATAAAAAAAATGCGGAAACAAATGAAAACTTCCATGCTTACTACGACAGACAAAGTAAAAATTACTTTTATAATCTTTTAAAGCCTCTATCGGATTTGACCAATCTTGCTGCGGACGAATTTGTCGACTGGGGACATGAAGGAACTTTCCAAACGGCAATCGGAGTTGGCGAGTGTGCAGGCGTGGTGATTGACTTGGTTGCTACGTTGATCTATGAGGCGGAAGAGAAATTACAATGGGCAAATGAAACATTTCGGGAATCCAAATTCTCGGATGCGATTTATCATGCTTATAATGCCTTTGTACAAGCAGCAAAAGCCCTACTATTGGATAAAGGGATTAGCGCCAGCACGCAAAATATTGTAATCAACGAATTCCAAACACATTTCGTGGAAACAGGTGAATATAGTTTTGACCAAACGTTTCCAGAATTAGTTCTACAGATTAGTAAAAATGAACCAACAGAGCATTTTGCAATCAACTACCTTCAGGAAGCAACGAAGTTTATCAATGAAGTCTATCAACGGAAAAATTTAAAACCAGTATTGGTATAGGAGGGAATAGGTATGTCAATAAAAGCAAAAGTAACATTGGTAGGAGCAGGCCCTGGTGATCCGGATCTGATCAGCCTAAAAGGCATCAAAGCAATAGAAAAAGCAGATGTCATTTTATACGACGCCTTGGTGAATGATGAACTACTGGATTATGCACAGGCTGAATGCATCAAGATATATGTTGGAAAACGAGCCGAACAACTCTCTACTTCACAGGATGAAATCAATCGCCTTTTGGTGGATTATGCCTTAAACTATGGCCATGTTGTACGTCTAAAAGGTGGTGATCCATTTGTTTTTGGCCGTGGTGGCGAAGAAATTGACTACGTACAGCAATATGGTATTGAAACTACCGTTGTGCCAGGTATTTCCTCCGCAATTGGACTTACCGGACTACAGCAACTTCCATTAACTTACCGGGGAATCAGTGAGAGCTTTTGGGTCATCACAGGCTCCAAATCGGACGGTTCACTTTCAACAGATCTTTATCTGGCGGCAGAATCCAAGGCCACTGTCGTTGTCTTGATGGGATACAGAAAATTGGCAGAGATCGTGGAAATCTACCGCCAAAGAAATCTTCATAATTTACCAATAGCCTTGATTCAAAATGGTTCATTGCCTAATGAAAAAGTTGTACTAGGTACTATCGATAATATTCTTGATGAATCAACAGAGAAAAGGGTCGGTGTCCCAGCGATTATTGTAATCGGCGAGGTCGTTGCCAAGCATCGTTCATTCCAACACATTAAAGAAAAAGCTTTAGCTTTATAGATATGAACCAGCTATTTCCAATATTCGTCAAATTGAATCAAATTGACACCTTACTTGTTGGAGGCGGGAAAGTTGCATTGGAAAAATTTCAATCTTTAATTTCCAATGATGAGGGATTAAAACTGACCATTGTGACTCGGGAAATCATCCCGGAATTTAAGGAGCTATTACAAAATTACACACAAATTCAGCTCCACATGCGTCCGTTTAGACCAGACGACCTTACGGACAAACAACTTGTTATTGCAGCAACCAATAACATGGAGCTCAACGAGCAGCTGCGTAATTTAACAGGGCAAAATAACATACTGTTTAATGCCGCGGACAAACCCGAATTATGCGACTTCTACCTGGGGTCCATCGTAAAGAAAGGCGACTTGAAAATAGCTATTTCCACCAATGGCAAATCACCGACGATTGCCAAAAGGGTGAAGGAACTATTAAATGACTTGTTACCGGAGGAAATTGACGAAACACTATCACTCATGAGTGCTTATCGAGAGCAGCTTCGAGGAGATTTTGAATACAAAGTAAAGCAGTTGAACGAGCATACCAAAAATATATTACGTTATGAACGTTAAGGAAATTAAAGAAATTATTGGCGAAAAAAAAGGAGTGGAGCTCTTACAAACAATAGCCTCACTATTTCCTAATGAGGTAGTTTTTTCAACCTCTTTCGGTATTGAGGATCAAGTAATCACGGAATGGATCGGTAAAAATAATATTAATATCGACATATTCACACTGGATACTGGAAGACTGTTCAAAGAAACCTATTCCCTGTGGAGCCGCACCTTGGAACGTTATCAGTTGCGTATTAAAACATATACTGCGGATACAACATTGTTGGAAGATTTTATCAGCAGAAAAGGTCCAAACTCCTTTTATGAGTCGGTTGAGAATCGGAAGGAATGTTGTAGGATAAGGAAAATTGAACCTTTACAACGCGCGATTAAAGGGAAAAAAATTTGGGTAACGGGCATCCGATCAGATCAATCCATCAATCGCCACGACATGGACTTTATCGAATACGATGAAACGAACCAAATCATCAAAATCCATCCTTTATTTGACTGGACTTTTGAGGAAGTTAAAAATTATTGTAAAGAGCAATATATCCCGTACAATGTGCTACACGACAAGGGTTTCCCAAGTATCGGTTGTCAACCTTGTACAAGAGCAATACAAGAAGGAGAGGACTTCCGCGCTGGTAGATGGTGGTGGGAAGATCAAAGTAAAAAAGAATGTGGTTTGCACGCCGTTAAATCATAAAATAGCGAAGTAGAAACCCAAATTCATTAAAATCAAATTTTATTATTTCAGAGAATGGACTATTTAGATCATTTAGAAGCGGAAGCAATATATATTTTAAGGGAGGTAGCCGGACAATTTGAAAAACCAGCGCTATTATTCTCTGGTGGTAAGGACTCCATTACACTTGTTCACCTAGCAAAAAAAGCATTTAGACCTGGTAAATTTCCTTTTCCACTAGTTCATATTGACACTGGTCACAATTTTCCCGAGACAATTACGTTCAGGGATTCATTGATTGAAGACATAGGAGAAAAACTTATCGTTGGTTATGTTCAAGACAGCATTGATCAAGGAAAAGTCGTTGAGCAAAAAGGAAAAAATGCAAGTCGGAACGCCTTGCAAACAGTTACCTTACTCGATACAATCGCAAAACATGGTTTTGATGCCTGTATCGGTGGCGCACGTCGGGACGAAGAAAAAGCGCGTGCTAAGGAAAGAATCTTCTCCGTGCGTGATGAATTTGGACAATGGGATCCGAAACGCCAAAGACCTGAGCTGTGGAGCATCTTTAATGGCAAAATAAACAAAGGCGAAAATGTACGGGTGTTTCCTATTTCAAACTGGACCGAGCTCGATGTTTGGAACTATATTAAACGTGAACAGATTGCATTGCCATCGATTTATTTCAGCCATGAACGGGATGTTATTACCCGCAATGGGCAACTGATGGCTGCTGCCTCATTCTTAAATATCGATGCAGATGATATCATAGAACGCAAATCTGTACGTTTCAGAACTGTAGGCGACATGACTTGTACAGCAGCTGTAGATTCAACAGCAACGGAGTTAGATGATATTATCGCCGAAATCAAGGCCTCAACGGTAAGTGAACGTGGCGCTAGAATGGACGATAAGGTATCGGAAGCAGCCATGGAAGAACGTAAAAAACAAGGATACTTTTAATTCAAATCAAATACCTGATATTGACAACAATGAATATATTGAAATTTATAACGGCCGGTTCTGTAGATGATGGTAAAAGTACCTTGATTGGCCGATTACTATATGATACAAACTCCATTTTGGACGACCAATTGGAAGCTATACAGCGTGCCAACCGGAAAAATGACGATGGGACGGTAGACTTGGCCATATTGACTGATGGACTTAAAGCTGAACGTGAACAAGGCATAACAATTGATGTAGCCTATAAATATTTCCAGACTGAACACCGAAAATATATTATAGCCGATGCTCCAGGACATATCCAATACACCAGAAACATGGTAACTGGAGCTTCCAATTCAGATCTCATAATCATTCTGGTTGATGCACGCAAAGGCGTAATAGAGCAAACAAAACGTCATTCTTTTATAGCCAAATTATTGGCCATGAAACAAGTCTTGGTCTGCATAAACAAGATGGATATGGTCGATTATAGCGCTTCTGTTTTCGAACAGATCAAGGCTGATTATTTAACTTTAGCTAACAATCTCGGACTTAAGGATATTGATTTCATACCTGTTTCAGCCTTAAAAGGAGACAATATTGTCCATAAGTCAGAAAGAATGAGCTGGTATGCAGGCGAATCTTTATTGGATTACCTGGAAAATGTAGAAATTCACGAACAGGAAGCAGCCAGTTGGAGGTTTCCCGTCCAATGGGTTGTAAGACCACAAACCGATGATTTACACGACTATAGAGGCTATGCAGGCATAGTACTAGGAGAGGGGCTGACGGTTGGTGACCAGGTTATTGTTTATCCAGCAGAAACATATAGCACAATTCAAGCGATTGAATTAAACGGGCAACAACTTCAACGGGCTGAAAACGGACAATCTGTCATTGTACACCTCAGTGACGATGTCGACATTAGTCGCGGCGATACCATTGCAAGTGTAGAACAGCCGCCAAAGTTTGAGCGCAATATTCAAGCAAACTTATGTTGGTTCGACAATAAGCCTTTGGATACTGCGCAAGTTTATCTTGTCCAAAGCCACAGTAAATTAACCAAGGTTAAGATTGTAGATGTGTTATACAAATTTGATATCAATACACAGGAAAAAATATATAATGATCCAATCAAACTAAATGATATTGGTCGAATAGCCATTAAGTCCGCTGAGAATCTAGTATTTGATCTACAGCAGGAAAATCCGGCAAATTCTCAAGCGATTGTTATTGATCCACGGACAAATCTAACCGTTGGTGCTTTAATGATTCAGGCAATCGATTAATATTTTTTTAAACGTAAATATTCAACCTAAATATTATTCAAGGAACTCAGGCATTGTTTGGGTTCCTTTTTTTTATGAAGTTGAACTTATACACCACAGAATCTATTTTAAAGAACCAAGCTTAAAGATCAACTGTATAGAGAGGGCACACTCGGATATTTACTATTTAACATAATATAAATTATAATTACCAAATATATAAAGAAAATAGGGGTCATCTACATTTATCAAATAGTCAGAAAAAAAAGCTAAACATTAAATATTCATCAATTGTAATGAGTATTCATAGCTATTTTATCAAAAACGAAAATGATTCTATCTTTTAGATTTAGTTTCGAATAAAATACTGTTAAATGGTCATTATGCCTTCATTTCGCTATTGATTAGTCTGTTTGAAATAATTTTAAAAAATATGAAATTTCATTAAAAAAGACCAATAATTGTAAATAATTAACAAATATTGGTTTTTTATTAAAAATTATATAAATTAGTGCCAGCCAAAGGGAAATTTTACTAATTAAAACATGTCAAAAAACTTTAACGAGTTCATTTCAATCGTTGAGAAACGCAATCCAAATGAACCAGAATTCTTACAAGCTGTAAAAGAAGTTACTGAGGATTTATTTCCTTATATTACTGAAAATCATCCTGAATTTTTCGACCAAAAAATTCTCGAAAGACTTACTGAACCTGAACGTATTATATCTTTTCGCGTAACTTGGTTGGATGATAATCACCAAGTACAGGTAAATCGTGGTTATCGTGTTCAAATGAACAGTTCAATCGGTCCATATAAAGGTGGCCTTCGCTTCGCCCCTTCTGTCAACCAAAGTATTTTAAAATTTCTCGCTTTTGAACAAGTATTTAAAAATAGCTTAACAGGACTACCAATTGGTGGTGGTAAAGGAGGTTCTGATTTTGACCCTAAAGGTAAATCAGATAATGAAATTATGCGTTTTTGCCAAAGCTTTATGACAGAACTTTATCGCCATATTGGCGCAGATACAGATGTTCCTGCAGGAGATATCGGCGTTGGTGGACGCGAAATAGGCTTTTTATTCGGTCAATTTAAACGACTTCAAAACAATTTTACAGGCGTTCTAACGGGCAAAGGTGAATTATGGGGTGGATCATATATTCGTCCTGAAGCTACCGGCTATGGGCTCCTATATTTTGTTGACTGCATATTCAGATATCAAGGAAAATCTTTACAAGGTAAAGTAGCTACAGTATCTGGTGCTGGCAACGTAGCCTTTTACGCTGTTGAAAAGGCTGTTCAACTTGGCGCCAAAGTAATCACTGTATCAAATAGCTTGGGCACACTTTACGATCCTGATGGTTTTAATGCTGAAAAAATGGCATTTGGGGCTACTTTGGGAAGAAACCTCGATCAATATCCTGCTCGCTATCCAAACGCCAAATTCTTACCTGGTCAAAAGCCATGGCAATTTAAATGTGATATCGCTCTGCCATGTGCAACACAAAATGAATTAGAAGAATCGGATGCTAAAGCGCTTGTAGCAAATGGTTGTATCTGCGTAGCTGAGGGTGCAAATATGCCTTCTACTGCAGAAGCTATTAAAGTTTTTCTAGATGCAAAAATCAGTTTTGCACCTGGCAAAGCTGCGAATGCTGGTGGTGTTGCTGTCAGCGGCTTGGAAATGTCTCAAAACTCAATCCGTACACAATGGTGTACAGAAGAAGTTGACAATCGCTTAAAAACCATTATGGAAAGCATTCACGAAACTTGCTTGAAATATGGCCAAGACAGTGGATTCGTTAATTATCTGAAAGGTGCCAATATTGGTGGTTTTATAAAAGTCGCTAACGCGATGAAAGCACAAGGTATCGTATAACACGCCTTTTTCTAATCATATCATAATCCTGAGCGCTCAAATGCATTGCATTTGGGCGTTTTTTTATACTTTTATGCTAATTTTAAAAAACACAAAATTTAAATGAGATTAATAGCTGAACTCCCCCATCCCGATTGCAAGATTTCAATCTTTGGTATGAATCAAAAATTCATTATTAAATTTGAACAAGGAAACTTAGAACAATCTTATAAAATTGCAGAAATGGATATAATTGGAGGTGTAAATGGGGTCTTTGATTTACTTGACGAAGAATTTCTGAAGAGTGTGATCGATCAATTCGCATTGATGCGCCAATCTTTTAATAGTGCTTATAGTAGATACGAATAAAAAATCCATGCTGAACTATATATATTTTGTGGCATTTTGGGCCTGTCAAATTATTTCATCTATCCTGTTTAAACTTGGCGGGATACATCCAAAGTATAAATGGACAACTTTAATTATAGGAAACATTATTCTTTTATCAGCAAGTTGGTTTCTTGTGCAGTTATTTAAGAACGTCTCTCAACCTATCGTAATAGCCTTATGTTCTGGTGGCACATTTCTAACTGTCCAATTGGCGATGGCGCTATATTTTAAAAGTTCATTGAGCTGGCAGCAGGTACTGGGTATGTTTGTCATCATTTCAGGTATGGTTTTGATTACTTTCGGAGGTAAAGAAACGACTTAAGCTACAATGAGGTTAGTTATAGATGTGTTTATTTGTTATAATAAAACTCATCTATAACTAATGAACCTGCCAATTGTTGGTTAAAACGATCTAAATCGGTCATTTTCCCAGAAATATCATACATTACTTCTAACTTACCACTAATCTTTTCAATAACACGCCTGGTAGCTTTAATCTTAAAATCCAATGCCAATTGTTCAAACTCATGTAAGTGATAAAACTCATTGGAACTAAACTTTACGTGTAGAGAACGGACTAGGTAGTAACGAGCCAAAAGAATTTCGATCCGCTGAAAAAGCGCGAGTATTACCACCATAAAAACAGCAAAGGAAATCGCATAAACCAGTTGCCCCAATCCGGCAAACATGCCAATACCAGCTGTCGCCCAAATAACGGCCGCTGTTGTGAGACCACTAACCGATAGTTTGCCTTTAAAGATCACACCAGCACCAATAAAGCCTATACCAGTCACAATATTTGCAGCAACGCGATCAGTACTATTGCCAATAAACAAACAGGAAACAATAGTAAACATCGCCGAACCGAAACAAATAAGCACTACCGTCCGAAATCCAGCAGATTTATTCCTATACTCACGTTCAAAACCAATTAAACTCCCACACAGAATTGAAGTGAGAGCGTTTAACAATGGCTCACTAGTCAAAAAGTTAATGATATTCTCCATACCGAACTTTACAGAAAGATGAAACACGGAGCTTCGAACATGCTCAGCTCCGTGCAATTAAGACTATAGATAAGCGTAAGTTATACCATCGCCCCCACGATCTTGATGTTCGTCCTCAAAACGGCTTACATGACTATATTTACGAAGGTAATCGCGAATAAATTTGCGCAAAATACCATCACCTTTACCATGAATAATTTTTAAGGACGGATAACCTATCATGACGGCCCGATCCAAAACACGTTCTAATTCATGCAGTGCGTCTTCTGTGCGCATTCCTCTTAAATCAAGTTCTGGCTTGAAATCAGCTACACTGCCAGAAGATAATGATCTTGATAGACTTTTTGCAGACTTCTTCCCTTCCCGCCCTTCGAGTTTAATCACATTCTTTCGCTTTTGAACAGTGCGAAGTTCCCCCATGGCAAGAATAAGGTTGTTCTTTGCAATTTCGACAATCTGCGCTTCAGCACCATTATCTATAATCTGTACCCAATCCCCAATATTTAATTCGGTGGCTTCAGGCGTTTTTTCTTTGACGATTTGCTTCGCCGGTTTTTGCTCTTTGGGAAGAACAGCTTGAAGTGCCTTATCCAAATTGCTGCGCAACTCACGAGTTTTCTCCTTATCCGCTTTTGCAGATTTGATCTGCGCTACCGTATTTTCGATTAGCTTGTTCGAACTTTTAATAATTTGCTGCGCCTCCTCTTTCGCCTTCTTCAAAATTACACGCTTATTTTCTTCTAAATAACTTTGTAATTCCAAATACTCCGATTTAATTGACTCCAGTTCCTTTTCACGCTTATTAATAGCAACTTTTGTATCAAACACCTCCTTCTTTTCTCGCTCAAGATCGATCAATAATGTATCTACCTTCTTCTGCTGAACACCAATTTTACTTTTAGCAGACTCCAAAATATCCTTACCTAATCCTATTTTCTGTGCGATTTCAAAAGCATAAGAGCTTCCTGGCTTACCAATTTGTAGGATATACATCGGTTTCATTTCGCGATTATCAAATAACATTGAAGCATTTTCCAGACCTGTCGTATTGCTGGCAAAAACTTTGAGATTTGAATAGTGGGTGGTCACAACTCCCCTGATTTGTTTTTTGTTAAGGGATTCCAATACAGCCTCAGCAATAGGTCCGCCAAACAAAGGGTCGGTACCGGTTCCAAACTCATCGATCAGTACCAAAGTACGTCCATTTGCAAATTCCGTAAAATATTTCATTTTGGATAGATGCGCACTGTAGGTACTTAAGTCACTTTCAATGGATTGATCATCCCCTATATCTGCAAATAGCTGCTTAAAAACACCGACTTTACTTGTTGGTTCCGCTGGTATTAATAAGCCCGATTGCACCATGATTTGCAAAAGACCAACCGTTTTCATACACACAGATTTCCCACCAGCATTCGGCCCCGATACAACAATAATACGCTGAATATGATCGATTTGAATGTTCAATGGAACAACAATATGATGCTGATTCAGCAATAGAAGCGGGTGTCGACCATTGACCAAATTAATCTCAGCCTCCTTCGATAACTCGGGCATCTCCGCCTCAATATCCAAGGCAAAAAGTGCTTTCGCTCGCACAAAATCTACTTTGGTTAATAGGCTGTGATAGGAAAGCAAGAGCGGAATATGTGGCCGGATCTTGTCCGTTAGTTCGACTAAAATACGGATGACCTCACGCCTACGTTCAAACTCTAGGTCCCTAATTTTATTATTTAACTGAAATACTTCTTCAGGCTCTATATAAGCAGTTTGTCCCGTAGCGGACTCATCATGAATCAAACCTTTGAGCTTTCTTTTATTTTCCGCAAGAATAGGAATACAGAGCCTTCCATCCCGTATCGTCAGATTCCCATCCGCTGTCCATCCGCTGTCCTGTGCGCTCTTAAAGATACTATTGATACGTTTTAGGGCCTCCTGTTCTGCCCGTTGAATTTGTTGGGTTATTTCCAACAGTAATCGGGAAGCATTATTTTTAAGCTTTCCACGCTCGTCAATGACCATTTCGATATCGCGAATAATCCCCTTCTCGATCGGTAAATGCTCAAACAATACCTCTAAATTGGGATAGAGACCTTCCCGCTCATTAAAATAACGGATAATAGCGTAAACAGTCTTGAGGGATAGTAATACCCGAAAAAATTCATCCTCGAGTAAGAACGCGCCCTCGACTCGAGCTTTCTCGATAATGGATCTAAGCGGAAAGAAATTTTCAACAGGAAATGCGCCATCATTCATTAGAAGATCCTTAAACTCACTGGTCTGTCTTAGAAATCGGTCGATTTGGTCAAACCGGGTTTGAGGTTGAATTTTTTCAACTAGCTCACGCCCAGACTCACTTAGGCATTTTTGTTTTATTTTATCTTTTATCTCGGAAAATCCGAGTTTATCAATTGCATTTATTGGATATACCATAGAAATTATATTCTTTGATGGTTAAAGTTCCGTCGGCGGCTTAATGTGCCGTGGCGGTGTAAGAATTGGTCTTTTTTCCAATTCACTTGTTGGTAATTGTGGCTCCACATGGTTTTGTATCACAAGAGTATCCTTGACTGAAGTACCAGGTGTTTTCAGTTGGGAAACCGTATCTTTCTGTGGAGAAGGCGATTCAATTGGTAAATTTGAATTACCGACCGACAATTGGTTCATGAGATAGCCGTTCATGCTTATACCAGTCTTTGTTTGAAAGTTCGTATTAAACAAGGAAGAAGCTTCTCTAAAGGTGAATTTCGTCTTATTAGGCAGATAATGGATAAGTGCTGCAACTCGTTCCTGATAAGCCTGTTGTGCACGCATAACGCGATTGGTGCTATCTTGAATACGCATATTCTGGATTGAATCGCGCGTTCGAATTGAATCTTGCTTTTTCCGTTCTATATCGGCGTAAATCTTATTTTCCTTCGTTAAATTATCCTCCACTTTTTTATAAATCGCAGACATCACTTCAGCATCCTTACCATAATAGTCTAAGTTCTTTCGAAAAGAAACCGAATCCAATCCATATTTATCAAAGGTCACTTGATACAAAGGCAACATTACTTTACGTGCGCTGTCAATGGGTAAAATATTGAGATAGGAGTCTGTCAGTTGGATTTCGGTCAATGCATCCACAAACTTACTTTTGGAGATAATATCTTTCCCTCCAGTTCCGATACAAGAACCAAATAAAAAAATCACTGCAAGTAGATTCAGTATTAATCGTAGCATTTTGTAGTTTTGTACAAATTTACAAAAAGCACCGACATTTGGCACTTTTTACATCATCAAAACTATATCGGAAATGAGTATTGCTAGTAATTTAGAAGCGTTAAGATTGGAAACCGAGGCTGTTGGCGTACAACTTGTAGCAGTTTCAAAAACAAAATCCAATTCGGACATTATGGAAGCCTACGAGGCGGGACAGCGTATATTTGGTGAAAATCATGTTCAAGAATTAGTCGAAAAAGCCGCTCTTTTACCTAATGATATTCAGTGGCATATGATTGGTCACCTTCAAACAAATAAGGTCAAATATATCGCACCATTCGTGAGCTTAATTGCGTCAGTTGATTCTTTAAAATTATTAAAGGAAATTAACAAACATGCGCAGAAAGCGAACCGCACAATCGACTGTTTGCTGCAAGTATATATTGCAGAAGAAGAAACAAAATTCGGTTTCGACCATGCTGAACTAATCGAACTTCTTCGCGACGACGAGTTTCTTGAATTAAAAAATATTCGGATCTGTGGCTTAATGGGCATAGCATCCAATACAGATAATGAAAAGGTAATTAAAGCCGAATTTTATGAGTTAAAAATGTTATTCGATGGAATTAAGGTAAGTTTCTACCGGAAGCAAGAGTATTTCAATATCCTATCCATGGGAATGTCTTCAGACTATAGGCTAGCGATTGAAGAAGGTTCGACAATGGTACGGATTGGAAGCACAATATTTGGCAAAAGAGTAATCAAACACTTCAAAAACAATGATTAAAACAACGATACGAGAGGCAATTGAAAGTGATTGCATCCAAATGCTTGAGCTAATTAAAGAATTAGCTATTTTTGAAAAAGCACCGGACGAGGTCACCGTGTCGCTTGAAGAATTTAAAGATGCAGGATTTGGAAAGAATCCCGTTTGGGGTGCATTTGTTGCCGAAGTGGATGGCGAAATTGTCGGAATTTCATTATATTATGTCCGGTATTCAACCTGGAAAGGTAGAAGACTCTATTTGGAAGATTTGATTGTTACCGAAAGAATGCGAGGTTTAGGGATAGGCAAGCTGCTTTTTGATAAAACTTTAGCTTACGGCAAACAGTGTGGATTTCATGGCATGGTGTGGCAGGTCCTCGATTGGAATGAGCCAGCTATAAAGTTTTATGAAAAATATAAAGCAAACTTCGATGCCGAATGGATTAATGTGTCAATCACGTATTAAATAACGAGAATCATCAATTCAATGCGATTTTACTTTTTTTTAATAGTATTATTTATTAGCTGCGTTCTGTCCGCTTGCAGTGACCACAAAAAGGCCGCTATAGCGAAACAGCCCACAGACACACTTTCCTATAGTCAAAAAATCATCGATGAGCATAGCAATTATTTTCTAAAAGAAGATGATCGCTTGGACACAACTTATTTTCGCGCAAAATACCCGATTTTCCAAGAAAATAAAATCAATACCCTCATATCAAGTATCGTTCATCTTGAAGGCGACACAAGCATGGCAGATGCAGCACATCGCTTTATAAATTCATACAACGAATATGTGGAAGACAATAATGGCAAATCTACATCAACCTGGAGTCGGGATCTACAGATTGATGTGATCGTCAATACACCTGTTTTCTTGGGTATAAGAACCAAACAAGAGGAATATACTGGTGGAGCGCATGGGGACCATTTCACGCTGTACTCCAATTTTGATCGTCAATCTAACAGTGCAATTACAATCAATGATGTCATTCAGGAAGAGAACAAAAATAAATTCGTTCAAATCGCCGAGCAATACTTCCGTAAGCAAGAAGGATTAAGTGCTGATGATTCCCTAAATGGAAAGTACTTTTTTGAAGATGGTAAATTTTCTTTGGCCGATAACTTCACTTTTGAAAAAAACGACATCCTGTTTTACTACAACGTATACGAAATCAAATCTTATGCTGAAGGAAATACTGAATTACGTATTCCCTATACAACATTTAAACATCTGATTTCAGAAAAAGGATTACACTATATTAATAGTATCAACTAGCAATCAACTAAACTAATAAATAAATGCAGGTTTTTAAATTTGGGGGTGCATCAGTAAAAGATGCTGAAAGTGTCAGAAATTCGGCGCGGATTATTTCTAAATACAAAGGCGACGCCTTGTTAGTCGTCATATCCGCCATGGGAAAGACAACAAACCTTCTAGAGAAATTGACCAAAGAATATTTTAACAACACGGGGAACCAATTTCAGACACTTGAAGAGGCGAAAGCATTTCACTTTCAAATCCTTCAAGAATTATTCCCTGAAGCTGAACATCCTATATTTGATGAGATTTCCAACTGCTTTGTGGAGATCGAGTGGATTTTAGAGGAAGCACCTCAAGATTCATATGATTATCTTTTCGATCAAATTGTTTCGATGGGTGAATTTATCTCCACCAAGATTGTTGCAGCCTACGTTGCATTCATTGGTGAAAAGGTAAAATGGCTAGATGCACGAGATTATATATTTACGGACAACACCTATCGCGAAGCTGTCGTAGACTGGAACAAAACGGAAGAAAAAATCCGTGCCGAACTGCCAGCCATCCTAGACGAGTATATTGTAATTACGCAGGGATTTTTAGGTTCTACCTCTGAAAATTTCACAACCACTTTAGGCCGTGAAGGTTCCGATTACTCTGCGGCAATTTTTGCTTCTTGTCTAAATGCCGAAAATGTAACTATATGGAAAGACGTTCCAGGTGTACTTAATGCGGATCCGAAGTGGTTTGAGAAAACCGAGTTGATTCCTGAGCTATCTTATACCGATGCTATCGAGCTTACCTATTATGGGGCTACGGTTATTCACCCGAAAACAATCAAGCCGCTTCAGAATAAAAAGATCGCATTAAATGTGCGATCCTTTGTGGACCCTGACTCACCTGGAACAATGATAAAGAGTACAAACCAAACTTTACCTGTGCCTTCCTTCATCTTTAAGGTGAACCAGATTTTTATTTCCATCTCCCCGAGGGATTTCTCATTTATCGTTGAAGACAATCTGAGAGACATCTTCAACCTATTTCATGAACATCGTATTAAAATTAATATGATGCATAATACGGCGATCAACTTTACGGTTTCCGTCGATGATACTGGAAAAAATCTAGTCGACTTAATTAACGAACTGGAGCAAAAATTCAAAGTCAGGTATGAATCTGGGCTAGAACTCATTACAATCCGTTATTATAATCAAGAAACCATTGATCGCGTTTTGGTTGATAAAGAAGTTATTAGCGAACTAAAGGATACCTATACTTGCCAACTTCTCGTTAAGAAAATATAAATGAACACATTAATCCTTCAAGAGGAGGCTCAACAGTTTTTAGAACGAAACAAACTGGAGTCTCCGACTAAAATCGCTTTAAAAAAATCTCCTTTTGAAGGAATATCATCTTCCGAGCTCGCGGCACAACTCGATGGTAGACAACGGGCGAGCGGCAAAATTCCACTATGGGCCGAAACAGCAGGGATTTACTTCCCCACCAAACTCAATCTCGAACAATGTTCTTCCGAGAAAACCGGATTATTTAAAAGTTCACTCATCGAAAAAAACAGCCATTTAATTGATGCTACCAGTGGCTTCGGTGTTGATAGCTTTTACTTCTCTAAACGGGCAAAGCAAGTAACATCTTGCGAACTCAATCCCGAACTCGCTGCAATCACCCAACATAATGCAAAGATATTGAAAGCAGAAAATCTTCAGATCATTGCGGCAAATGGAGTTGAATATATACTAAACGATCCAAAGAGAAGATTTGATTATATCTATTTGGATCCTTCAAGAAGAGTTCAAAACAAAAAAGTGTTTCTACTTGATGAATGTGAACCTAATTTGGTTGCCTTGCAAGATGAATTTTTCAAACATGCCAACAAAATAATAAGTAAGCTAGCTCCACTATTGGATATTTCTGCAGCAATACACATGCTGCAACATGTTAAGGACGTTTATGTCGTCTCTTTGCAAAATGACTGCAAAGAACTTATCTTCGTGCAGGAGAAAGGATACGAAGCTGAACCTTGCATCCACGCGGTCAGGTTATATCAAGAACAACAGCAGATTATATCTTTCACTTACGAAAATGAACGTGCAATTTCAAATGACTACAGTAGGCCGCTATCCTATTTATACGAACCGGATGTAGCTCTCTCCAAAGCCGGAGCATTTAAGACTATTGCCGAAGTATTCAACGTAAAAAAACTCCATAAAAATACCCATCTCTACACCTCCGATCAAAAGATCGAAAATTTTCCCGGTAAAACATTCATCATCAAAGAGGTGGAATCATTTACAGATTTTAAGAAAAATAAAAGAGCATTGAATTCCGATATCATCGCCAAAAATTTTCCCTTGAAGACCGAAGAGATCAAAAAGAAATTTAAAATCAAAGACGCTGGTGACTCGTTCACATTTTTCACGACAACCGTGAATGATCAATTTAGTGTCATACATACACAACGTATTTTAGAATAGACATTTTCATTACAATTGTCGAATAACTTCTCCGTAATTTTAATGCATGGATAAAATAGCGTTATCAGCATTGGACTTGGCTCCGATCAAAAAAGGAGAGAATACAGCAAGCGCATTGGCTCGCACCGTAAAAATAGCCCAACATGTAGAAAAATTAGATTTTGAAAGGATATGGGTTGCCGAACATCATAATATGGAATATATTGCCAGTTCAGCAACCTCACTCCTCATACAACATATCGCATCAAACACCAGTTTTATACGCGTGGGTTCTGGTGGGATCATGTTACCAAATCACGCTCCTTTAGTCATTGCAGAGCAATTTGGAACATTAGAAACCTTGTTTCCCGGGCGTATTGACCTCGGTTTGGGACGTGCACCGGGCACTGATCAATTGACCGCAATGGCTTTGCGCAGAAACAACTTGAATACAGCCTTTCAGTTTCCACAAGAGGTAAAAGACTTACAGCGCTACTTCAGTGGAGACAACTACGACGCAAAAGTACGTGCGTTTCCAGGAGAAGGATTGGACATCCCACTCTATATCCTCGGGTCAAGTACCGATAGTGCCTATTTAGCTGCTAGCTTAGGTCTTCCATATGCTTTTGCAACGCATTTTGCTCCGGCACAGTTTGCCTCAGCAAGCATGATCTATCATCAAAATTTTGTTCCTTCTAATACCTTAGAAAAACCATATTTCATCTCTTGTGTCAATGTTATCGCTGCCGATAGTACGGAAGAAGCCAATTTCTTAGCAACAAGCTTCTATAATCTATTCGCTGGTATTGTGACAAATACCAGAAGACCACTTTCAGAACCTACTCAAGAGGTAATCTACAAAGGCATTCCCGCGATAGAGCAAGCTGTACAAAGTATGGCTTCCTGTGCATTTATTGGCGATGGCCCTAAAATCCTTCCGGAAATAGAAAAATTCGTAAACGATCACAAAGTGGACGAGATCATGGCGACTTCCTATATCTTTGATGATGAAAAGTGTCTCCATTCATTATCATTGTTGAAAGAAATTCTTACGTAAGAATCCAAACTACTTTATATACGGTGAATTTTATATATTTAAGCAAAATTCACCGCATATGAATGTTTTTTTTTCCTTCAGCCTGATATTGGGTTTGCTCTCCCTGCAGGCATGTTCAAACCAGACAACAAAACAACAGCAAGATCGACCTGATAAAAAAATAGTATCAGACAGTTTAGCGGTATCGACTGTGGATGACACAACATCTTCTATTTACCAAAAAGCAGACCCTGCTAAAGGTCAGATTTTCCTTGTTCGTAGTTACCGTATCTGGGAAAAGGAAGATCCAACGGCTGTCTTAAATAAAGAATGGTATGATCTTTACGAAGAAAGTGGACAATATTACTTGGCAAAGGCGGATTATGTGATTAAAGATGGTTTTGACGAGTGTGCTCAGGTACCGTCTAAGAGTGTCGAATCACGCAGAAATTCATTGTTATTCTTGAAGTTAAGCGGACTTAAGCCTGGTCTTATTGAACATGTCAAAATAAATCAGGCCGAAATCTGGCCAAAAGAATCTGTACAGTATACTTTTAAAAACCAAAAAGTTAACCTCAAAGCAGTGGGTGATATTAGATCGACTGAAGTGCAAACCGACGAAAACGGTCACGAGAAAGTATTTCATGAGGTTGCCAATTATAAACTCAACTATAGCCCAACTAACGGAGATAAAGAAAAGACAATTTTTCAGGTAGATCAATATGACCATGTATTTATGAGGACATTATTTGTTGGAGATATTGACCGGGATGGCGCGCTGGATTTTATTTTTTCCAATCCAAGGAATTATGAGGAAGAGGCGCTATTACTGCTGCTTTCCAATCATGGCAATCCATTGATTTTTGATGCAGAAGAACAGTTTGATTGTTAATAGAACTGAAATGGGAAAAATAAACTATTACCTACATCGAATGCAATCCATTCATAGGGCAATGATTTCGGTCTGTATTTTTTTATTGATCTACTTCATCTCTCCCATTAAAACCATTCCCTTGCTCAATTTAATGTTGTGCTGGTTTGGTTTTTGTCTTGCCTACGTTTCTATATCTTGGTATACATTCTACACCACACCTATTTCTACCATTGCGCGCAAAGCACAGCAGGAAGATGGCAGCCGTCTCTTTGTATCCCTTTTTATTATTTTAGTAACCATAGGCTGTTTTATTTCAGTATTAATGATTATCATATCAAGTAAGGATAAACAGCTGAATGATGCCTACATTATCATTATTTGTATGCTGGCCATGTTGGCTTCATGGATATTGGTTCACACCATATACACCTTTCATTATGCGCGATTATACTACGAACATCACGCAAATGGAGCTGGACTGGAGTTTCCAGGAGATGACCATCCAGATTATTTAGATTTTGCTTATTTTTCATTTGTGATGGGCTGTACCTTTCAAGTATCTGATGTGGAAATATCGTCAAAAAAAATAAGAAGAGTAGCATTATTTCATGGCCTCCTCTCCTTTGCTTTAAATACGTTTGTCGTTGCATTGACCATTAACATCATTTCTGGATTGATCAATTGAGATTTTGGCCAAAAAAGCTTATTTTAGCACAAAAATTACACACATGAAGTTGTTTAAGCCTTTAGTCTCGTCCGTTTTATTCGTTATCTTATTTATCTCGTGTAAAAAAAATGAAAATACAGGTGGTGCTGCGGACGCTTCCGGCAGCTTTATCGGTCGTGTTAAATACCAAGGCAATTCCATTGAAGTGGACCGGGATAATCGCCTGATACGGGTGCTTCGTGATGGTACCGATACCTATAAAATTGAGTTTTTCACAGGCATCCCAAATATTACAGGCGTTCGATTTGATAAAACCAATGATAGCACTTGGACTTCTACTGATACAACACTCTTAAAAGACGTGAAGATCGAAGGAAAGTTGCTAAAAATTAATTATCAATCCAATAGCCAATCTTGGGTTGTGGATAATGCAGTACGTAAATAATAATCAATCTAAATTGTCATATTAACTTCATTTTCTGATTGAAAATTATCTCTTTCTCCCTATATTTAGGTAAGCATAAAGGAAAAGAGAAATGAAAGAAATAAATAAATTAGGTGCAATTGCATCTGTGTTTGCTATTGCCATTGCTTTGAGTGCATTTAGCTTCCAACAGGAAAAACCTAAAGAAGAACCAAAACCGACTAATCTCAAAGTTCTTCCCAAAAATATCTCCCACGATGAATTGATTTCCACTATGAAGGAATTTAATGTCGCATTGGGTGTAAAATGTGGTTTCTGTCATGCACCGTCGAAGGAAGATCCCAAAAAAATGGATTTTGCGAGTGATGATAACCACAAAAAAGAGATTGGACGAGCGATGATTAAGATGACCCAAAAGATAAACAAAAAGTATTTTAATCGAAGCTGGGATAGCTCGCCTGCCAAAGCTATTTCCTGTAAAACCTGTCATGGCGGAAAAGAAGAACCAGAAATGGTCTTAGCAAAAAACTAATCAAACCACATATTCATGTAACACCATAATACGCTGTATTGTGGTGTTTTTTATTTCTATTACATTTTAATGGAAAAAAGTCACTTGCGTCCTAAACGTT
>NZ_DDKA01000036.1:0-26301 GCF_002339225.1 Sphingobacterium sp. UBA2610 | reverse complement strand
TGCCTTTTTGAGACAGCCTCTTTTTTTGTTCTTTAATTCCAAGGGCTTACTCCCTATAGATTAGGCTGTGGCGTCGTTCTCAAATACGGTTTGATCTCTTTGAAGCCTTTTGGAAATTTAGCAGGAATATCTTCTGTCTTAATCGCTGGCACAACAATAACATCTTCACCATGCTTCCAGTCAGCGGGCGTAGCGACTTGATAATCGGCAGTTAACTGTAAAGAATCAATGACCCGTAAAATTTCATCAAAATTACGACCTGTTGATGCTGGATAGGTCAGCGTCAATTTGATCTTTTTGTCAGGACCGATAATAAATACGGAACGTACGGTCGCTGTTGCGGAAGCATTTGGGTGGATCATATCGTACAATTCGGATACATGATGATCTTCATCAGCAATAACCGGAAAATTCACTTCGGTATTTTGCGTTTCATTGATATCCTTAATCCAATTCAAGTGATCGTTTACATTATCGACGCTTAGCGCAATGGCCTTCACACCCCTCTTGTCAAATTCAGATTTCAATTTTGCCGTACGGCCCAACTCTGTAGTACATACCGGCGTATAATCTGACGGGTGCGAAAAGAAAACGACCCAGCTATCTTTGATATAATCGTGAAAGTCTATTTCACCAATGGTTGTTTGCGCTTTGAAATTTGGCGCTTCATCCCCTAATCTTAAACTCATAATCTTATTTTTTAAATGTGTTTAAATTATATAGTCTACAAATATAGTAGATTAAATTTAGCAAACAAGTAATTCTTCAATTTTTTAAATTGAAATGAAAAAACTAAACTTAATCCAATTGAAAGTAAGGATTTTACAATTATAAACAAAATGAAAACCAACATGCCCCTTGCTACTTGTCCGCCCTACCCTGGCCATTACTTTCCAAAATGCTTATAATGATTAGCTCAAGTAGATTAAAAAGTAATTTGCTATATTACTATGCTTGCATAATATATATTTTGTATATTTGAGTATGTTGGTACACCGAGCTCATAAAATGATTGTGAGTTGGGAGGAAACTTTTTGACAGCAAACCTTATTATATATACGTTATCGGCTTGGTAACTGATGAACCAAAAAACTGAAATGCCATGAATTTTGAATTAAGCGAAGAGCATAAAATGATCTGCGACGCAGCGCGGGAATTTGCCCAGGAGCTAAAGGCTGGGGCAATCGAGCGCGATGAAGCCGCAAAATTTCCAACAGATTTTGTCAAGCAAATGGGCGAACTAGGGTTTATGGGTATCATGACCCCCGAAGCTTATGGCGGAGCTGGAATGGATACGTTGGCCTATGTTCTTGTGCTCGAAGAAATTGCCAAAATTGATGCCTCAGCGGCCGTTATCGTATCCGCCCACAATTCCCTGGTATTATATGGACTCAATGCTTATGGTACAGAGGAACAAAAACAAAAGTACCTGATTCCTTTAGCGAAAGGTGAAAAACTTGGTGCTTTTGCGTTGTCAGAACCTGAAGCTGGTTCGGACGCCTCCTCACAGCATACCACCGCCGAAGATAAGGGGGATCACTATCTCCTAAATGGTACAAAAAATTGGATCACCAATGGTGGCCATGCCGATATCTATCTTGTCATTGCACAGACACATCCTGAAAAAGGCCACAAAGGAATCAATGTATTGATCGTTGAAAAAGGGCTGCCGGGATTTACCATTGGTCCTAAAGAAAACAAATTGGGTATCCGTAGTTCCGATACCCATTCACTCCTATTTTCCGATGTTCAGGTTCCCAAGGAAAACCGTATCGGAGAAGATGGCTTCGGATTTAAATTTGCTATGAAAACACTCGATGGCGGTCGCATTGGGATTGCGGCACAGGCCTTAGGAATTGCTGCGGGTGCCTATGACCTTGCTTTGGCTTACTCAAAAGAACGAAAGACCTTTGGAAAACCGATTTCGGATCATCAGGCCATACAGTTTAAATTGGCCGACATGGAAGTTGATATCGAGGCAGCTCGACTTTTGACGTATAAAGCTGCCTGGACGAAAGACCAGGGGCTTCCTTACGGTAAAGAAGCTGCCATGGCCAAACTGCATGCATCTGAAGTTGCCATGAAACACACTGTCGAAGCTGTACAGATCCACGGTGGCTACGGTTACGTAAAAGAATATCATGTCGAGAGGTTAATGCGCGACGCAAAAATCACGCAAATATATGAGGGAACTTCTGAGATCCAACGTCTGGTGATTGCCCGTGAGATCCTGCGCTAAGGTCTCCGTCATGCAATGAACCCAAAAAGTTAAACACTTTTTTAGGACATTGCATGACGGAGAGCTTTATTAATCTAAAGACTCTTCAATTTGTTATCGATCATAGCAAGATATTGATAATCCTGAAAGGCAAAGCTTGCCGTTTCTGCCATCGCCAGATTCAAAATAAACTTTGCTTTACGAAGTAAATTCTCCTGATTGCCATCTGTAGCATTCAACCCATCAAATAACAACGTTAAAGCCAATGGATGTAGTTGCTGAATTTGAAGATCTGTTTTGAGATATGCCGAAAGTTCATTTTCGGAAAGATTTAAAAAATAGGTCCTACTCTTTTCGAAGAATTTCTCATAAGCATCTTCAAATACTGCTGGATCAGTCGGCTCCGTAAAAGCATCATGCCCTTCTGTCCATATGCGAAGAAATTTACCAATTTCTTCGATCCAATTCATCAATACATCTTTCTTAAAACTTAATCCCATGATCTATGCTTATCTGATCTGTCCATTTCCGCGGACAATCCACTTCTCTGTTACCAATTTTTCCAATGCAAATGGTCCACGGGCATGTAATTTTTGGGTCGAGATACCTATTTCCGCACCCAGACCAAACTCACCTCCGTCCGTAAAACGTGTAGATGCATTGGCATATACCGCGGCAGCATCCACTGTATTCAAAAATTGTTCAATATGGAGTTCACTGGAAGAAACAATACATTCCGAATGTTTGGAAGAATATTTTGCGATATGCTCCAAAGCTTCGTCCAAACTGGTGACCGTCTTTATTGAACACTTCAAATCTAAAAATTCTCTTCCAAAATCGGCTTCATCTGCGCGCTTTAAATTTGAAAAATGTTGACCCTGTAATACCTCATAAGCTGTAGGGTCCGCGAAAACTTCCACCTGAGCATCTTCAAAATAAGTTTTCAATTTCGTTAGGAACTCGGCAGCAACAGCACGATCGACCAAAACAGTATCTAAAGAATTACACACCGATGGCCTGGAAATTTTAGCATTGGCAACAATTTTCGCTGCCATATCCAAATCTGCTGTACGGTCCACATAAGTATGGCATACTCCTGCTCCAGTTTCAATAACTGGTACTTTAGCGTGTTCCCTGACATAATCGATCAGCGACTGTGAACCCCGTGGTATGATAATATCCACGAATTGAGTAGCTTCCAATAATTCCGAAACATGCTTCCTATCAACAGGCAACAGTTGCACAATAGTTGTTGCAATACCATACTGCTCCAAGACAGCATGGATCACTTTCAACAACGCCTCGTTGGTGTGTAACGCGTCCGAACCACCGCGCAATAGACAAACGTTACCCGACTGAATACACAATGCAGCAACATCTATCGTCACATTAGGTCGCGATTCGTAGATGACCCCAACGACTCCGAGTGGAACCGTAATTTTCTCGATCTCCAATCCATTTGGCAATATCTTTTTTAGTAATAACTGATCTGTTGGATCTGCCAACTGAGCGATCTGCTTAACACTGTCAGCCAAACCTTTTAGACGATCGCTATTGAGCAAAAGACGATCCTTTTTGGGGTCGTCATCAGCAATACGATCCAAATCAATCTTATTGGCTTTTAATACATCAGTAGTATGTGCGATAAGACCTTCTGCGATGGCATTTAAAATAGTTATTTTGGTATCAGGAGCCAGTTGTTGCAAAATTTGTTTTGCTTTGGCCGCCGCCTGAAGTTGGTTTAAGATGGATTCACTCATAATAATACAATATCATTTGCATGTGCAATTTCTACATTTTTTTTACTGGTCTGGGACAAAGCGGATGAATCCATCTTCGCGCGGGCAACGGCAACAGTTAAGCCTTCTAGATTGACAATATTTAACACTTCTCCTTTTTCAAAATGCTCGACGATACGGGTTACCCCCACAGCGAGTAAACTTTTGTGCTTCAATAATGCTTCCTCCGCTCCACGATCAACCATCAATTCCCCTTTTATTAAACTTCCACTCGCGAGCCATTTCTTGCGGGAAGAGATCTTCTTACTTTGAGCCAGACACAATGTGCCAGTCTCGTGCTTAACCGCTTTTTGTATCGCCTCCTCGGTTTGCATACTAAAAATCACCACAGCAATCCCCATTTGATTGGCCAATCGGGCAAAGTTCAATTTCGAGGTCATTCCCCCTAATCCTACGGAAGATTT
This sequence comes from Sphingobacterium sp. UBA2610, assembly GCF_002339225.1. Classification (NCBI taxonomy): domain Bacteria; kingdom Pseudomonadati; phylum Bacteroidota; class Sphingobacteriia; order Sphingobacteriales; family Sphingobacteriaceae; genus Sphingobacterium; species Sphingobacterium sp. UBA2610. The sequence continues at coordinate 21,880 of NZ_DDKA01000036.1, read as the reverse complement.
ATCCTTCCTTGCCAGCCCTAAAATATCCCGGTCAATTGTTTCAATTTGCGGTATAATCTTGTTGTTTGCATCCAACACACCAGGAACGGAAGTGCTAAACAGTAATTTTTCGGCACCAAAACCAACAGCAATCAAGGTTGCCAGCTCATCATTATCTGAAAACTTCAGTTCTTTATTACTCACCACATCATTTTCATTTGCGATTGGAATAACATTGTTCCGCCACAATTCCTCATACGTATTTTTCAATTGTAGAAATTGATCCCGATTGGAAAAGTGATGTCGCTCACATAAACTCTGCGCCAATGAAATTTTAAACGGTCGGAAATAAGTAGAATACGTATTAATCAATATAGGGTTCCCAATTGCAGCAGCTGCTTTGCGTTCGGATAGCGTTCCTGTGTAGCTGGGCAGAAAACGTTTACCGGCAGCAACAGCACCTGAAGAGACCAAGACGATATTGTATTTCTTTTGTAAGGAAGCAATTTGCCTAGCGATCTCCAAAACAATACGTTCATCAACTTCTCCCTCTTTCGTGGTAATAGAAGCCGATCCAAATTTGACAACGAGAATTGGCTTTTTCATTTTTTAGTATGTTTTAGTTTAGATTTGAGCACTAATTTACTGAGAAGAATTTGATTTACGCAAAATATGTTAACAATTGAACAATATAGTTCAATCGTTAACCTTAGGAAGTACGGCCCAATCTATTAGGTCCAGGAGCATTCGTGTACCCGGCGTTTAACCCGTAGGAAATTTTACTTTGGCAGAATGCTGAGCACAAAAAACAGTATTATGCTGTAGATTAAATGTTTCATATGTAGCCAATTTATTTACAATTGCTACAAATATGGACGGTGGAATCTTAATTTATACGCTATTTAGCGTCGTTTAACAAATCTTAAATTGATTAACAATAATTAAAACCGACTTCCTTTACGAAGGGAATCGCTCTTCATAGAGCTTCTCCAAGGAGAACATTTCATCACGATATTTCGCTGCTTCCAAGAAATCCATTTCTTTCGCTGATTTATCCATTTTCTTCCGTACGTTATCGATCGCTTTCTTCAGATCCTTCTCACTGAGATACTGCATCACTGGATCAGCTGCAATGGCCTGCGACGGATCAGGTTCAACATAAATTTTAGGTTCAATACCCGAGAAATCAGCAACAGAAGTCTGCTCTAAGATCTCTTCTCTTGTTTTGCCCACAGTACGCGGTGTAATGCCATGTTCCAAGTTATATTTCATCTGCTTGTCTCGGCGACGATTGGTTTCATCTATTGTGACACGCATGCTATCCGTCATTTTATCCGCATACATAATAACCCGACCTTTATCATTCCGGGCCGCGCGACCAATCGTCTGAATAAGCGATCGTTCGGAACGCAGAAAGCCCTCCTTATCCGCATCGAGAATAGCAACAAGCGTGACCTCCGGCAAATCAAGCCCCTCACGAAGTAAATTCACCCCGACCAGGATATCAAATTCACCCAAGCGGAGCCCCCGCAAGATTTCAACCCGCTCCAAGGTTTTAATTTCAGAGTGGATATAACGGACTTTTAAGTTCAGCTTGGTCATATATTTGGAAAGTTCTTCAGCCATGCGTTTGGTCAATGTAGTAGCCAAAACACGTCCTCCCTCTTTAATGGTCTTATCGACTTCTTCCAAGAAATCATCGACCTGATTAATCGCTGGTCGTACTTCAATAATTGGATCCAGAAGTCCTGTTGGGCGAATGACCTGCTCAACGACAACACCTTCGGTCTGCTGCAGTTCGTAATCGCCCGGAGTCGCCGATACATAAATCGTCTGATTTGTCAAGGATTCAAACTCCGGAAAGTTTAAAGGTCTATTATCCAAAGCCGCGGGCAACCTAAACCCATGTTCTACCAAGGAAACTTTTCGCGATCGGTCACCTCCATACATCGCACGTAATTGTGGTAAGGTCACGTGACTCTCATCAATGACCAGCAGGTAATCTTCCGGAAAATAATCCAGCAAACAGAACGGACGCATCCCCGGTTGTCTACCATCAAAAAAGCGGGAATAATTTTCAATCCCCGAACAATAGCCCAGTTCACGCATCATTTCCAGATCATAATTGACGCGCTCCTCTAAACGCTTCGCCTCCAGCATTAAGCCCTCGTCTTCCAGTTGCGTTTTCCGTTGCATCAATTCATCTTGGATAGCCCAGATCGATTCTTTGAATTTTTCTTTCGGTGTAACGAAGAGATTTGCTGGAAAAAGAGCAAGATCTTCCATCTTGTTGAGCGTTTTCCCTGAAATGGGATCGATCTCACTCAGTTCATCAATTTCATCCCCAAAGAATGAAATCCGAATAGCATTATCCAAGTATGCCGGAAACACGTCCACTGTATCACCTTTAACCCGAAAGGTACCCCGTTTAAACTCTGTGGTCGTTCGCGAATATAAAATCTCCACCAGCTTATGCAGGAAAGCGTTTCTAGTGACAGTCATACCGACCCCAAAACGAAAGATAGACCGGGAGAAATCTTCCGGATTTCCCATACCGTAGATACAGGATACCGAAGAGACGACAACGATATCACGCCGTCCCGACATCAATGACGACGTGGTTGCCAAACGCAGCTTTTCGATTTCCTCGTTAATCGCCAAATCCTTCTCGATGTAGGTATTCGTCGAAGCAATAAAAGCTTCGGGTTGATAATAATCGTAATAAGACACAAAATAGTTGACCGAGTTATTGGGAAAGAACTGTTTGAATTCACCGTACAACTGAGCCGCCAAAGTTTTATTGTGGCTTAAAATCAATGTCGGCTTTTGGGTTTCCTGAATCACATTAGCCACAGTAAAGGTCTTACCCGAACCTGTCACCCCCAAAAGCGTCTGGTATTGCTCTGCCTGCTCTACCCCTGCTACCAACTGCTTAATTGCTTCTGGCTGATCGCCTGTGGGTTTGTACTCCGATGTCAATTCAAATTTCATATATTTCCTGTGTCTTTAAGAAAACCATTCAGGCCTTTTCCAGCAAACATTGCACCACGAATTGCTTGAGCCCTAAGCTCAAAAACAGTTTTTGTAATCCGATGGTTTCAATCTGCTTCAAGACGATTTGTTGACCTGTGGTCCAGGCCATATCCTGCTATGTTCTTACACAAATTTACTAAAAATTTTACCATTTTAGCGCAAACTATAATAATACCATAGATGTTATTACTTTCAATTGATTATTTATTATCTTTAGCTTAACTGAACTAGCACACACGCCATGGTCACTATTCTATCTACCCAAAATAGCATTGCAAATCATTTTATTGCCGAACTGAGAGATATCACGATTCAACAGGATCGCATGCGCTTTCGTCGGAATCTGGAACGATTAGGTGAAATTTTCGCTTATGAAATCAGCAAGACGATGGCTTATAAACCTGTTGAAGTTGAAACTCCGTTAGGTGTGGCCAAAACCCATCTCGTGATGGAACAACCCGTACTCGCTACAATTCTGAGAGCGGGGCTTCCCTTTCATCAGGGACTTTTAAATGTATTTGATCATGCCGACAATACCTTCATTGCGGCCTATCGGCATACCAAAAAGAGCGGTGAGTTTGAAATTCATAAAGAATATGTTAATACACCAAACTTAGATAATCGTACAGTAATCATTGTAGACCCCATGTTGGCCACAGGAAAGAGCCTTGTATTATGCTGTAAGGATCTCCTGGCCGAATATGACATCAAGGAATTACATATTGTTGCAGCCATTGCATCCGAGGAAGGACTGAATCACGTTCAGGCTTTTGTACCTACGGCACACATCTGGGTAGGTGACGTCGACCACGAACTGACCTCAAAAGCTTATATTGTACCTGGACTCGGTGATGCCGGAGACCTGGCCTACGGTGTAAAACATCATTAATGTGGATAAATTATTTAAAACTAAATTAACACTTAGATCATTGAAATTCAGTAAATTTATGTCAATGATGAAGTTTAATTTTTTTATATCTAATCTATATCGCTATGAGATGGCAAAAATACAATGGCGAATCCATTCGCTCCACGATTTTCGATGCTGTTGAGGAAGTCATTAAACGAGAAGATGCCCTAGGGAATAAGCTCAAGGTTTATATAGGCACCGATTCCCAAGTCAAGAGAGGCATCATCGACTTCGCTACAGTCATCGTCTTTCTCCGGGAACATAAAGGTGGATTTATGTTTATCCAACGGGACAAAAGGCATCACCGAATGAGCATTAAAGAAAGGATGCTGCTCGAAGTCCAAAAATCCATCGATATAGCCTATCAACTCTGCCCCCTCCTCGAAAAACACAAAGTAGACCTCGAAGTCCACGCCGACATCAACACCAATCCAAATTTCCAGTCAAATGTTGCCCTGAAAGAAGCCATGGGCTATATTATGGGTATGGGATTTGTTTTTAAGGCCAAGCCCGAATCTTTTGCCAGTACCAATTGTGCGAATAAACAGGTTCAATAATTGACTATTGGGCAGACTTTGTATATTTAGGGTGTAATTTTTAATACACCACATGCAGGATTTTTTTCAGCAGATTGCACGTCAATTTGCCCAGACCTCTTGGCTCGAATGGTTAGGTACGCTGACAGGCTTTCTTTGTGTCTATTTGGCCGCTAAGCAAAATATATGGAACTGGCCAATCAGTATCATCAGCGTAGCGTCCTACGCGATTCTGTTTTATAATGCCAAACTGTACGGAGATACTGTACTACAGTTCTACTTCCTGTCCACAGCTGTGTACGGTTGGTATTATTGGATAAGACGAAAAGAAGAAAAAAAGAAACCTATCGTCAAAGCCAGCAATGGGCAGCTGCTCCTTTGCCTCCTGGCAATCCTGATCCTAACACTATCAATCGGTTATCTCCTCGATAGCAAGACAAATTCCGATGTCCCTTATATTGACGCATTCTGCACCTCCGTAAGTTTTGTTGCTCAATTTCTGATGACGCGCAAAGTGCTTCAAAATTGGCTCTTATGGGTATTTGTGGATATTTGTTATATCCCGCTCTATATACACAAAGACCTTATGCTGACCGCAGTACTCTACCTTGTTTTCACGCTCATCGCTTGGAATGGCTATCGCGATTGGCAGAAAACCTATAAAAATTTTGCGTAATATTGCCTATCAAAACGATCGAAGTGGGAAAAGATTTCATAAAAATTGCCGTTGTTGGCCCCGAGTCCACCGGAAAATCAACGATGGCACAATTTCTTGCCAAGGAATTTCAGACGGTATGCGTACCCGAGTATTCACGTTATTATTGCCAAAGCCTCAACAATAAATATACCCTGCAGGACGAAGTCAATATGTTTTATGGACAGGTAGCCCTAGAGGAAGCCCTGATCCCTTTAGCGCAGGACCAGCTCCTCATCTGTGACACCACCTTTCTTACGGTAAAAATTTGGTCAGATCATCTTTTCGGTCATACGCCGCAGGAAGTCACCGATAAAATTCAACAACATGTTTATGATCTCTACCTGCTGATGGATATCGATCTACCTTGGCAGGATGATCCACTACGGGATTTTCCCGAACAGCGCGAACACTTCATGGAGATCTGGAAAAGCGAATTGAACGCCATTAATGCGAATTACCGTCTTATTTCCGGGCTCGGCGACCAACGTCTTGAAAATGGACTTCATGCGGTAAAAGATTTTCTGACATTGATTTGAGACAAGTGTCTTGACGAAGCAGCCTTTTACAGCTATATTTGTAAGCATAAAGTATAGCTGTTGTTTATACGGACTAAAAATACTTGCCCAGCGACAGAAAGCTTTATAGAAACAATTAAAATAGAATATTAACATTTTACTTAAGAAATAATGTATCCAGAATATTTAGTAACTCCAATGCGTCAAGAGTTAGTTGATGCAGGATTCGAAGAATTAAAAACTCCTGAAGCAGTTGATCAGGCTATCGCATCAGAAGGAACTGTCTTTGTGGTTGTAAACTCTGTTTGTGGTTGCGCTGCAGCAAATGCACGCCCAGCTGCAAAAGCTGCTGTAAAAAATGAAAAACACCCAGCTAAATTGGTCACTGTTTTCGCAGGTATGGAAACTGATGCTGTAAACACTGCACGTAACTACATGTTGCCTTACCCGCCATCTTCACCAGCAATGGCTTTATTTAAAGACGGAAAATTGGTACACATGATTGAAAGACATATGATTGAAGGTCGCCCTGCACAAATGATTGCTGACAATTTAGTTGCAGCATTTGACGAGTACTGTTAATCACGTATTTTGATTTTTGAATTAAAAAGGCTGTCCAAGTTATTTGGATAGCCTTTTTTGCATTTGGATAATCCGTATTCGCATTACTTTTCCTTCAGGTTGCCTTTCACTACTTTACTGATGATCTCCTGTCCCAATAATACGCGACAATTCAGCGTAGGTACTTCACGTAAAGCAATTCGATAAGTCAAAACCCCGCGTCCGCATCTCCAATAGATCTAGCCCCAAGCCTAGTTTCCGTTTATTCAAAGCTTTTTGCTATTTTTAGGTTATGAAAACCTTCCCAATCATCATTTTTTTGTTCTGCTTGACAATCATTTCATGTTCACCACAAACGAAAGTGGACCTCATTGTTTATCATGCGCAAATATATACTGTAGATTCGGCTTTTAGTATGGCACAAGCTTTTGCTGTCAAAGACGGTAAATTTATTGCCATCGGTTCCGATGAAGAAATACAGCGGAAGTACAAAGCAATAGAAAAAATTGATGCGCAGGGGAAGGCCATTTATCCGGGATTCTATGATGCCCATGCGCATTTATTTGACGAGGCCGAACTAATGGATCAAGTCGACCTAAACGGTAGCGATTCTTTCGAGGAGGTTATTCAACGTGTCAAAAACTACCAGCAAAAAAATCCGGACAAAACTTGGCTGATCGGTGGTGGCTGGGACCAAAATCACTGGAAAGATAAAACTTTCCCAACCAAGGACCTACTCGATAAAGCTTTCCCGGATATCCCCGTCTACCTCATGCGTGTAGATTATCATGCGGCGGTAGCCAATTCCAAAGCGCTAGAATGGGCCAAATTAACCAGTATTCCGACGATTCGTGGCGGTGTGGTCGGCGGGAATAATAATATCCCCAATGGCCTCTTGATCGACAATGCAATGGATCTTGTCAATAAGACAATCCCGGTTCCGAGTGAGAAAGACTTCTTAAGAATGCTCAAGCGAACGCAAGACTCCCTCCTTTCCGTCGGTCTAACCACTATTGTAGACGCAGGTTTATCAAAAGAAAGACTCGATCTCCTAAAAAAATACTATCGCGAAGGACAGTTGAAAATTAGAGATTATGCCATGATCCTCGGCAATCCCCAAAACATAAAGTCATTTATCGAACAGGGTTTCTATGAAACGGACCGTTTCGAGATCAAAGGATTTAAACTGCTCGCCGATGGTGCATTGGGATCTCGTGGCGCATGCCTCCTCGCACATTACCATGATGCCCCCACCCACGGCTTTCTCCTCCATAGCCCCCAGGAATACGAAGCCATGATCAAACAGATTGCCGAAAGTAAGTTTCAGGCAAATACCCATGCAATAGGCGATTCGGCCAATCGTATTATTCTGGATATCTATGGCAAATACCTCCACAATAATGGTGACCGTAGATGGCGCATCGAGCATGCCCAAATTATATCGCCTACAGATTTTGACAAGTTTCGAAAGTATCAAATCATACCATCTGTACAACCTACACACGCAACCTCCGATATGTACTGGGCCAAAGATCGACTTGGTGAAGAACGTATGAAAGGCGCTTACGCTTATAAGCGTCTGTTGGCAGAATATGGCAAACTCGCTTTGGGGAGTGACTTTCCGGTTGAACATTTTAACCCCATATATGGTTTCCACGCCGCTGTAGCACGTGTCGACAAAAAAGGCTATCCTAACCACGGGTTTCAGATGCAAGATGCCATAAGCCGTGAAGATGCCTTAAAAGGAATGACGATCTGGGCGGCATATTCTTGTTTTCAGGAGAAAAAACGAGGAAGTATCGAAGTGGGAAAAGATGCCGATTTTGTTATCCTCGAAAAGGATATCTTGAAAATTCCAAATGAGCAACTGCGAAATGTAAAAACAGAACGGACAGTAATTGCAGGTGTGACCCTGTTTAAAAGATAACAAGAACTGATATGCCTAGCCATACCCAATAAACTTATACCGCTAACGAAACAAGATAGCTAACAAAAGTATTGCTAACAAGTCAAACCTTTCTTAACCTGCATTAGCATAACCCTAGGGAGGATAATAACGAAAAGTTCAAATAAATTTTTAGAATTACGAATGTTTCGTATATTTACGATATAAACATATATTTATGAAATATTCATTATCAATCCTACTGTCTGTGGCCACGCAGCTATTATTTGCACAAGAGCGTACTCCTGCCATCGCTAAAGTACATTACGAATTCAAACATGTCAATGACAGTACCCAACGGGACCAATTTTTACGCGATGAAACAGTGGTTTACCTGAATCAGCAGGGCAGCTACTATACGTCATATTCATCCAAACGCATGCAGGAAGAGGTCAAAAAACAGATGGAAGATCCCGCATTTTCCGGCAATCTAACCCTTACTACGCGCTCCTCGCCCTCATCATCTTATCTAATCAACCCCGATCAAAATAAAATAACAGAGGTAATATCCGTTGCTAGTGACCATTTCTCCATTACTTCACCATATCCCACACAGGATTGGGAAATCTTGGGAGATCGTAAAGAAATCGGTGGTTACAATTGCCAAAATGCGAAGGCAACATTCAAAGGCCGCACCTATATCGCCTGGTTTACAACCGAACTTCCATTTTCCTATGGTCCCTGGAAACTTCATGGTCTACCCGGACTTATCCTTGACGCACGGGACACAAAAAATGAAGTGATTTTTGCTTACGCCGGATTCGATAAAATTGAAGATGGAAAAACATTTGTCGAACTGCCACAAAATACCATCGCAAGTACGGCAGATGAAGTAAAGAAAATTCAGGAAGCCTTTAAGGCCAATCCTCAAGCCTACATGCAAGCGCAATCCGGAAAGAATAGAGCCATCAATGTAGGCTCAAACGGAAACATCGTTGCCGTTCGATCCGGTAATTCAGGTGGAAGCTCCCCTATTGGTGCTTTGGATCCATCCAAAATAAAAAGTTTCAATATTTCAAGAGACGATAAATACAAACCTTCGAAGGTTACCAATAATCCGATAGAGCTGACGCCTTAATGAAAGTATTTCTATGTTTATTTATAGTCGTTTTGCTTGGGCAAATAACCTTTGCCCAGCAAACGATTAGTGGAACGGTCCAAGTGGATAAGACACAGCATCCCGTACCCTTTGCCAGTGTCAACATCCTTTCAGACGGTAAAATCATCGCTTTCAAGCCGACAGATAAAGATGGGCGTTTCACAATCACATTGACAAAGGAATATGCGAGCCTTTACCTGCAGATCAATCACCTTACTTACGAAAAATTTGAACTCAAACTTGGCACACAGACATCCAATCTTCGGATCGCCCTCGTTCCAAAAACCAATCTGCTACAAGACGTCATTGTAAAGAGCAAACCTAAAGTGAGCCGTTCAAATGATACGATTTCCTACGACGTCGGATCTTTTGCCAAAGAGGAGGATCGCAATATAGGCGACGTAATCAAACGCCTTCCGGGCATGGAAGTTACCGAATCGGGGCTTATAAAATACCAGGATAAAACCGTTTCTAAACTTTACATTGACGGTGACGATCTGTTGGAAAATCGCTATGGTGTAGGTACACGGACAATCCCGCATAAAATGGTAAAGGACATTCAGGTGCTCGACAATCACGAACATTATAAGGTCCTTAAAAATAAAAGATTTACAGACGACGTCGCCATCAATCTCGTTATCAAAGAGGAAGCTAAGCTGAAGCTCACTGGACAGGCCAAAATTGGCGTCGGCACCCCCAATCTCTATGATCCTGAATTGAATTCAATCCTATTCAACAAGAAAGTAAAGATGCTGAATGTTCTCAACGGGAATAATACAGGTCATGATCTTTCCGGAGATATTATTGGAGCCAATCAATCCTCTTTACTGGCCAAGTTCGGCAGCTCGACTATCAACAATCTCCTGGCGACGAGCACAACAGGCAGTCCAAATATTCCTAAAAACAATTATTACTTCAACAATACCGGTTCACTGAACACCAATAACCTATACAACCTCAAGAATCTCTGGCAGCTAAAATCCAATATTCAGGTTTTATACGACAACGATAGGCAAAATAATGCCTCAAACACGCAATACCTGCTCGATGATGGTGACGTTTATTTTAATGAGCAAAATCACATGAAAACAGCGCGTTGGCTTGGCGCAGCCAGACTTTCGGCATCGACCAATATGGAAAAGAAATATGCGAGCAATACTTTATCATTTGAATATGAAAAAAAAGATATTACAGCATTGCTGGCAAACTCCTCAGGGCAGATCGAGCAGTTCCAAAAACACCACATCAAGGGATTCAGCAACTTGTTCAGCTATATACCCCAACTTAAAAACAATGACATTATTGCAATCAACTGGTCTTTAAATTATGGCAATAAACCGCAGACATTACAGATCTATCCCGGTGTTTTTCCAGAAATACTCAACGATAGCATTCCCTATAAAAGCAGCCGCCAGCAAATCGAAGTTCCTTCCTTTTTTACGGAGATCAGTACAGGTTATCGCTTCAATAAAGGCAGAATCAAACAATACTATCAAATTGGCTTCAATACAGATCGTCAACATTTCAACTCACTCCTTACCATAGTAGATAATGAGCAACGTGTTCGAACATTGGGCGATAATACCCGTAATAATCTGTATTGGAGCAGATCCCAAGCGTTTATTACACCGCAATATTCCTGGAAAACAAATCGATTTGAAACCCAGCTCGAGATCCCGATCACCTATTTGTTTACGCATTATGAAGATGTCAGCCATCAACTGGCCACGTCCAAAAATTCCATGCTGATCAATCCTAATTTAAAAGCAAGATGGCAGATTTCACAAGAAGACTATCTTCAATTTAACTATCAATTTGCGCAGGATATAGGCAATATTGAAGATATATACCGTGGTGCCGTATTACGGAACTATAGAATGCTTAGCCAAAATAATGCAGCGCTAAATGAATCCAAAAAACATACGTTTAATCTCAATTATAATTTGGCCCGCACCCTAAAAGTATTATTTGCAAATGCAGGTATTAGCTATACAAGATCGCTTTCCAACACGATGTTATCGTCCGTTATAAAAAATAACATCACCGAAAACATATTGGTCAATATGGATAACCTGCAAGATCGATGGTCATCTCAGATCGGATTTGATAAATACATCTTCCCTTTGGCAAGTACCCTCAAACTAAAAGGAAGCATTTCTTACTTCAAATACAATCAATTGTTAAACAATGCGCTAGTGCCTACTCGAAGTATGAGCTATCTATTTCAGCCCAGTATTGAAGCTAAGGTATTTAAATCTTATAATATTTCCTATTCAGGACTATTCAATTGGAGCCGGAGCAAACAACAGGGCCTTGACAATGCGATCCAAAACAAAACTACCACCATGATGCATAACATAAGCTTTCCAGCCAGTCCCTTTAAAAATGGCTTTATGCGGCTAAACCTACGTAATCTTTCCACCTTTCAAACAAACATGAAGAATGCAAGTTATACCTTCATCGACTTTTTTACGCGCTATAAGATCAACAAGTGGAAAATGGATATCGAATTGGAAATGAATAATTTGGCCAATATCAAAAACTATCGCACCTACCTGATGACGGCCAATATGATTTCACAGAATGAATTTGAACTTCGCGGAAGAACAATTTTACTCCGTACAGTTTTTAACCCATAAGGTATCAGACCACCTCTGAAAGAAGCAATTGTCTTGGCCTAATGTTCGTCTATTGTTTTATTGCTGGTTTTTTGCTGATGTGTTGTTGGTCTATTCTTGCGCCTAATGACCAATATCTTGTAATCGAAATCTTGCTGTTTTAGCAAATTATCGATGATGAACAAGAGTAATAAGTTTTTCAACCCCTAGAGGCAAACCGTTTCATTTAAAAAAAAATAGAAAAAAGAAGCCTGAGCAAAAAAATCACCCAGGCTTCTTTATATATCTTGCGAAAAATATTCTTTGTTAAAAAACTTAGAAATGTTTTCTATTGCATATCAAATAAATGTTTCTCTGCATGGTAAGAAGAACGAACCAGCGGTCCAGACTCCACATACTTGAATCCCATTTCCAAACCAATTTTCTGATATTTCTCAAATTGTGCAGGTGTAATCCACTCGATTACAGGATGGTGAGCTTTGGTAGGCTGTAAATATTGCCCCAGTGTCAAAATATGTACCCCAACGTTATATAAATCTTGCATTGCCTCGATAACATCTTCCTCTGTTTCACCTAAACCAAGCATAATTCCTGATTTTGTACGGAGTCCAGCTTCAGAAATTCGACGCAGACACTCAAGTGAACGATCATATTTAGCTTGAACGCGAACTTCTCTTGTCAAACGACGTACAGTTTCAAGGTTGTGCGAAACAACCTCTGGACGTACTGCAATCACGCGGTCCAAATTATCCCATTGTCCTTTAAAATCTGGCAAAAGTGTTTCTAAGGTTGTTTCAGGACTTTCCCTTCGGATGGCATTAATTGTCTCCGCCCATATTATCGAACCACCATCTTTTAGGTCATCACGATCCACCGAAGTGATCACACAGTGTTTTACCTGCATTAACTTGACAGAATTGGCAACACGATTAGGTTCATCCAGATCCACCGCCAACGGACGGCCTGTTGCTACCGCACAAAATGAGCAAGAACGTGTACAGATATTTCCCAAAATCATGAAGGTTGCTGTTCCAGCCCCCCAACATTCGCCCATATTCGGGCAATTTCCACTCTCACAAATTGTATGTAATTTATGCTCGTCTACAAGACTTCTGACATGTCTATATTCTTTACCAACAGGCAATTTGACACGCAACCAATCAGGCTTGCGTTGTGCAGGAGTTGCCGGAATAACTGGAAGTTCAATCATACAACAAAGTTAAGGATTAAAAATGTAATTTCTAACCGTCAATTTGTTGGTTTTATATCATAAAAAATGAGCGATTACCGTCAATAATAGAATTATGAAACAAAAATTAGGATATTTGTGTTGATTATCATTAATCTAATAACAAAACTATGCGACTGAGCCGATCTTTATCCATGTTGTTACTTGGGGGTGCAACCATTTTTACAGCACAAGCCCAAACCAACTTTGACATTATACCCAAACCTTCGAAAATCACCTTAGCTACTGGAACATACGCTATCCCTGCACATCTTCAGGTTATTGTTTCAGATGAATTTCAGGAGGCGACACAGTTACTTACTGAACACCCCGCCATCAAAAGCCTCACTGTCGAAGTACTCAAGAAAAATAAAAAAGGCCCTAAAGAAGGCTTTCGCATTATTAAAGCTGTCGATGCAGATAATCTGAGTAAGAACGCCTATTCCATTCAAATCGATGAAAAAGGCCTGCTACTCAGGGCTTGGAATGTACCTCAGGTGATCAATGGGATTTACACGCTGGTTCAATTAGGCTATCTACAAGCCGATCCAAGTAAAGTAGCCTATGCGACTATAGTCGATGAGCCTCGCTTTGCCTATCGTGGCTTACACCTGGATGTATCGCGTCATTTTATGCCACTATCCTTTGTAAAAAAGTATATCGACATCATGGCCATCTATAAGTTCAATAACTTTCATTGGCATTTAACCGACGGAGCGGGGTGGCGACTGGAGATTAAAAAGTACCCAGAGTTAACACAAAAAGCGGCCTGGCGAACACATACGAGCTGGAAAGATTGGTGGAACAATGGTCGTCAGTATGTAGAAAAAGGTACGCCAAATGCCAGCGGTGGATTCTATACACAGGAAGAGGCCCGCGAATTGGTCGATTATGCTGCCCGCAAAGGAATCAATGTTATTCCCGAAATAGAAATGCCCGGACATTCGGAAGAAGTATTGGCCGTATATCCCGAACTCTCATGTTCCGGAAAGCCCTATAGTCAGGGAGAATTCTGCATCGGTAATGAAAAAACCTTTGAATTTCTAAAAAATGTATTGGATGAAGTCCTCACAATATTCCCTTCCCAGTACATTCATATCGGCGGTGACGAAGCTGAGAAAAAGCATTGGGAAACCTGTCCAAAAGATCAGGCACTCATGCAGAAAGAAGGACTGAAATCTGTCGACGAACTGCAGAGCTATGCCATCAGACAAATGGATCAATACCTGCAATCTAAGGGTAGAAAACTGATCGGTTGGGACGAAATCCTACAAGGGGGACTTACCGAAGGAGCTACCGTCATGAGCTGGCGCGGTGAAGATGGCGGCATAAAGGCCGCAAATGCAGGCCATGATGTCATCATGACTCCCGGTTCACACCTCTATTTTGATTCTTATCAGACAGACCCTCGGACACAGCCTGAGGCCATCGGCGGTTACCTGACACTGGATAAGGTGTATTCATATGATCCTATTCCAGCGGCCATTCAAGGAGATAAAGCCAAGCATATTCTCGGAGCACAAGCGAATATATGGACAGAATATGTTCCTACCACCGAACACCTTGAGTATATGGTATTCCCACGTGCATTGGCTTTAGCAGAGGTCAATTGGACCAATAAAGATGGGAAAAGTTGGACTGACTTTGAGCGAAGACTGCAATCTCATTATAAGCTTTTACAAGATCTGAACGTCAATTATTACCGTCCTTCCTTTAATGTCGCTTATACGGCCACCTACAATGCAGCTAAAAACAACAATAAAATTATGCTGACAACCGAGCAACTAAAAACAGATCAGATCCGATATACCATTGATGGCAGTGAGCCTACAATCCAGTCTACGCCGTATACCGGACCATTTGAACTCAGCTCGACAGGCCATATCAATGCGGCTTATTTTCTAGATTCTATCAAAATTGGTCCAACCCTATCCTTTGATATTGACATTCATCGCGCTATCGGAAAAAAAGTAACGTACAACACAGCATGGTCGGGATATCCAGCACAAAAAGATTCTACCTTAACAAATGGAATCATGGGTGGACTTTCCTATCACGATGGCCAATGGCAAGGATTCACCAGTCCGATTGATGTGGTCGTGGATATGGAACGTAGAGAAGAAATACACCAGGTAGCAATGAATTTTATGCAGATGATTGGCCCGGGCGTTTACATGCCCGGAGAAATGGAAGTCCTGCTTTCGGATAATGGCCGTACCTTCAGATCGGTAGGAACAATCAAAAATGATATATCTGATAAAGAGTCCAAGTTGACTTTCAAAAGGTTTGAACTCAAACTTGACAAAGCACAGCAGGCGCGTTATATAAAGATCAAAGCCAGCAATCCTAAAAAAGGATACTTGTTTACAGACGAAATCATCGTTTATTAAACACATCTGGACAGTTTTCTAAACCTGCATGTTTTATTGACTTGTGGTTTCTCATTAAAGCATCAATGAGTTCAAAACTCACTGTTATCGGAAAACAACAACCTTCATGATTTCACAGCACCAATAGCTCTAAAATCATGAAGGTTCTATACTCGTTTTTGTTTTTCAGGACTACTTTTCCAACAAACGGCATTTAATTTTGAAATATTATTAAAATAAATACTTAATTTTCAAAATTTAAAATGTAACTTTGCACTCCGACAAAGCAGTCGGAATGACCCTTCCCCATGAGCTATTTTTGATTGTCTTTGCTCAGATTTACAATAGGAAATTTAATTTTTTGAACTAGATATAATGCCAAGAAACACTTCCATTAAGTCGGTTTTAATCATCGGATCAGGTCCCATCGTTATCGGTCAAGCTTGTGAATTTGATTATTCTGGATCTCAAGCATCCCTTTCATTGAAAGAAGAAGGTATTGAAGTATCCATCATCAACTCAAACCCTGCAACAATCATGACGGACAAAGTTGTTGCGGACAATGTCTACTTACTTCCATTAACTTGCGAAAGTATTGAAGAGATTTTGCAAAAACACAACATTGACGCTGTACTTCCTACCATGGGTGGTCAAACGGCTTTGAACTTATGTATCGAAGCTTCCAACCTAGGCCTTTGGGAAAAATACAATGTAAAAGTTATCGGTGTTGATGTTGCTGCCATTGAAAAAACTGAAAACCGCGAAGAATTCCGTCAATTAATGGTTGATATCGGTGTGGGCGTTGCAACATCCAAAATTGCAAACTCATTCCTTGAAGGTAAAGAAGCGGCACAAGAGATTGGCTATCCGCTTGTTATACGTCCATCTTATACCCTTGCAGGTACAGGAGGTGGGTTTGTTCACAGAAAAGAAGATTTTGACGCAGCCTTAAATAGAGGTTTACATGCATCACCAACACATGAAGTTTTGGTTGAACAAGCTGTATTGGGCTGGAAAGAATTTGAGTTGGAATTACTTCGCGATACCAATGACAATGTTATCATCATCTGTACTATTGAAAACTTTGATCCAATGGGTATCCACACTGGAGACTCGATCACCGTTGCACCAGGCATGACATTATCAGACAAATGTTATCAAGATATGCGTAATCAGGCTATCCTAATGATGCGTTCAATTGGTACATTTGCGGGTGGTTGTAACGTTCAGTTCTCTGTAAACCCAGAAAACGAAGAGATCATCGCCATCGAAATCAATCCACGTGTATCACGCTCTTCCGCTTTAGCATCGAAAGCAACGGGTTATCCAATTGCGAAGATTGCAGCTAAACTGGCGATCGGTTACAACTTAGATGAATTACAAAATCAGATCACCAAGACAACATCCGCATATTTTGAACCAACATTGGATTATGTGATTGTTAAGATTCCTCGTTTCAACTTCGATAAATTCAAAGGAGCAAACAAAGAATTAGGTCTACAAATGAAAGCGGTAGGTGAAGTTATGGCAATCGGCCGTACATTTATCGAAGCTTTACAGAAAGCATGTCAATCCTTGGAGACTGGCCGCGCTGGTTTAGGTGCTGATGGTCGTCAATGGAGAAACCTTGACGAAATCATGGATAGTCTCGAACATCCAAGTGGTGACCGCTTATTCCATATCAAAGATGCTTTCGAATTAGGCGTTCCTTTGGAATCGATCCGTAAGGCAACACGTATCGACAAATGGTTCTTGGTACAGATCCAAGAGTTGGTACACCTTGAGCAAGAATTACGTCGTTATCAATTGAATAATATTCCACGCGACTTCTTCATGACCTTAAAACAAAAAGGTTATTCAGATGTACAAATCGCATGGTTATTAGGAAATGTAACCGAGGATCAAGTGTACGATCGTCGTAAGGAGTTAGGTATCAACCGTGTTTACAAAATGGTCGATACTTGTGCTGCAGAATTCCCGGCACAAACACCTTATTACTATTCGACATTCGAAGAAGAGAACGAATCCATCTCTTCAGATAGAAAGAAAATCATCGTTTTAGGTTCTGGTCCAAACCGTATCGGTCAAGGTATCGAGTTCGACTACTCTTGTGTACATGGTTTATTAGCCGCTAAAGAATGTGGTTACGAAGCGATTATGGTTAACTGTAACCCGGAGACTGTATCGACAGACTTCAATATGGCTGACAAATTATACTTCGAGCCCGTATTCTGGGAGCACGTACGTGAGATCATCGAATTAGAAAAACCCGAAGGTGTTATCGTTCAGTTGGGTGGACAAACGGCTCTTAAAATGGCTGAGCGTCTAGAGCAACTTGGCGTAAAAATCATCGGTACTTCATTTGAGAATATGGACTTGGCGGAAGACCGTGGCCGTTTCTCAGATTTATTGAAAGAATTGGAAATTCCATATCCAAGATACGGTGTAGCAACTTCAGCAGAAGAAGCATTACAAGTTGCAAACGAAGTTGGCTACCCAGTATTGGTGCGTCCTTCTTACGTATTGGGCGGACAAGGAATGAGTATTGTCATCAATGACGAAGATTTAGAAAAAGCTGTCGTCAACTTATTGAAAAACCTTCCTGGAAACCATATTCTGATTGACCACTTCCTGGATCGTGCAGAAGAAGCTGAATCAGATTCGATCTGTGATGGTGAAGATGTACACATCATTGGTATGATGGAACATATCGAGCCTGCAGGTATCCACTCTGGTGACTCATCGGCTGTATTACCTCCATTTGGCCTATCACAAGCTGTTCAGGACAAAATGGAAGAATATTCTATTAAACTAGCAAAAGCATTGAACGTAAGAGGTTTATTAAACATTCAGTTTGCTGTCAAAGGTGAAAATGTGTATGTTATCGAGGCTAATCCACGTGCATCACGTACAGTTCCTTTTATCGCTAAAGCTTATGATGTTCCTTACATCAATATCGCGACTAAAGTCATGTTGGGTGTCAATAAGTTGAAAGACTTTACGATTGAACGTAAATTACAGGGATACGCGATTAAAGAACCTGTATTCTCCTTCAATAAATTCCCTGAAGTAGACAAGCAATTAGGCCCTGAAATGAAATCAACTGGTGAAGCAATTCGCTTTATCAAAGATCTTCACGATCCTTATTTCAGAGAATTGTACAATCAAAAATCAATGTTTTTGAATGCACAATAAGGCATATCAATCAAATAGAAAAGGCTTGCATTTGCAAGCCTTTTCTATTTGATATCTTTCACACAGCGAAATCCAACATTATTTGTAGGACTGTTGACCTCCCCTTTTCCTCTGCTTCCGGCTTTATACCTTTCACAATATTGATCGTTGCAAAGAAATGACCCGCCCCGTTGAACGCGTTTTTCGAGGTTTGGCTCCTGCGGATCATAAGAATCCTGTGGTCCTTTGGGATTCACTGCTGTACTATGCTGATAGTAATCGGGCCTATAAAAATCAGCACACCATTCCCACACATTCCCTTCCATATCATACAGTCCCAACGCATTTGCCTGAAATGATTTTACAGGTGCAGCCCCCTCAAACCCATCTTCCTTTGAATCTTGCACAGGAAATTTTCCCTGATAAATATTTGCGGTCCATTTACCATTAGGCTTCAAGTCCTTTCCCCAATAATACAAGTCGTCGTTTGCATCATTACGTCCCCTAGCCGCATATTCCCATTCCGCTTCCGTAGGCAATCGTTTGCCTGCCCATTTCGCATAAGCTGCAGCATCTTCATAGGCAACCTGAACAACGGGATAATTCATTTTGTCCTTTATCGAGCTATCGGGTCCTTCGGGATGTTGCCAGTTTGCACCAGGGACATACTCCCACCACATCAGGTAATTGTTTAATGAATTGAGTTCTTTGGGCTTAGAGAACACAGCCGATCCCGGGACTAACATCTTGGGATCCACTCCCGGAAAATCTTTCGGATCAAGCGCTCGCTCAGCAACAGTTACATAACCTGTCTCCTTTACAAACTGCGCAAACTGTGCATTTGTGACCTCATGTTCATCCATATAAAATGAATTTAGTTCAACCTGATGTAGGGGCTTACTATCTTCAAAATTTGAACTTCCCATTAGAAATTTGCCCCCTTCAACCAATATCATTGTGTCCGCATTCTTGCTTTTTAGCTGGGCAATTTGGGATTTTATCATACCAGCGCGAGTAGGTATATTTTCCCCAACACAACAGGAAAGTGTATCCTTGGTGGAAAATAACGATAAACAGGTAATTAGAGTCAGATTGAATAACATAATTAAAGATAAACATAAAAGGGGAACAATAAAAAGTTCCCCTTCAATAAGTCATTTTATAAAAGAGGGCTATACGCCCAATTGTATATTTTCTTTTTTCGATGATCTCGAACGGATAGGCGTATTTCCACCACCTTTTAACGTGATTTCTACCGGCGTATTATTTTTCCATGCACCTTTTGTGAAATCCGGTACATCAACTGTTTTACAGTTCTTTTCGACAGATTCGAAACTCAACGGTACGATACAGCTCCATGAAGCAGCGTCATAGACATCCTGATCCAAAGGTAATCCATTGCGCAAACAATCAATTAGACGCCAGTCCATCATAAAATCCATCCCACCGTGTCCACCGACCTGCTTTGCTTGTTCACCAATATATTTTACCAATTCTGGGGTGTATTTATCATACAGTTCTTTCAATTTCTGTTCTGTAATGAATTCATGCCCAAAAGCAATATTCTCCGTAGGATACTTTTGTGCAAACCCTTTGGTACCACTCAGTGTATGTAGCCTAGAATAAGGTCTAGGAGAAGTAACATCATGCTGCAACATAATTGTTTTCCCTTTGGCCGTACGGATAAGCGTTGTATTCATATTACCACGGTATTTCTTTCCTACAAATTCCTGAAAAAAAGAATCCTTAGCGGCTAACTCTTTCGCTTTTTCTCCCATCATAAAATCATTGGAAGACATCGCCACAAGATGATCCATTTTATCCCCTCTATTGATATTTAAGCATTGTGCCACAGGTCCAAGTCCATGTGTAGGGTACAGATTTCCATTTAGTTTTATATTTTCTCTTAGGCGCCACATGTTATCATAGCCATTTTTTGCAAAATTAAGGTCAAGCAAATCGTGAATATAAGCACCTTCGGCGTGAACAAGTTCGCCAAACAAGCCTTGGCGCACCATATTCAATGTCAGCATTTCGAAGAAATCATAACAGCAGTTCTCCAGCATCATACAATGCTTTTTAGTTGCCTCGGATGTTTTTACCACCTCCCAACAATCTTTGATTGTCAAAGCGATCGGGACTTCACATGCCACGTGATTACCCGCTTTCATGGCCGCAATACTCATCGGAGTATGATAATCCCAAGGCGTACAAATATAGACCAGGTCAAGCTTCTCTTCTTTCAACAAGGATTTCCAGCCATCTTCACCTGAATACGCTTTAGGAGCTGCTAGACCTTTCGATGTAACGATTTTTGTTGCGCGCTCCACCCGGTCTGGATGCTTGTCACAAAGTGCGACAATTTCGCATCCCTCAATAAAGGATAAGCGTTCAACAGCACCAGGACCGCGCATGCCGAGTCCAATTACCGCTACCCTGACCTTATCTATTTTTGGAGCTGCATAGCCACACATATTAAACGACTCTGCCACTGCATTGGCATTGACCAACGTAGGGAGTGAAACAGCCAGCGATGACAATATTCCGGCTTTTTTAAGAAAATCTCTTCTAGAATCCATAATTTAAAGTTCATATAAATTTAAAGGGACCAATTGGTCCCTCTAAAAAATCACCTATTTTAAAACAAACTAAACAGTCAATAGAAAAATCCTTTTGGATCGGATTTATAGTTGGTTCTACTTAAAGAACTTAATCTCTATAACAATAATATAACACTTTTTTCTAAATAAAAAATGAAACTTGAAAGCAATCGTTTGCTTAATCTACACAAACGATTGCTTAAATTTTTATCTTCGTTGTTTTTCAATCGATATTCTGCAACCACAGAGTTTTTAATAATGAAATTCCGAGTAGAATAATGGCATTGCTACAATATAATCCAGCAATGATTACTAATGAATGCCGAGCTGCATTTGTTATCGTTAAGCAATTGTAACTTCACAGAGGCCTAGCTAGAAGTATAATGTTATCGGGTTCCTGATCGGGATATGTAGATGAGAAATAGTATGTGGATACAATGATATCTGCCTTATTAAGCTTAATAATAGTGTAGAATGACCGTATAACATATGAATTTTATAGCAAGAACTATAGCCACTCACTGTATAATTCGCAACAGTTGGATAGCCTATAAGGAAAGTAAACTCAAGCAACGTACTGCGATCACCAAAAAATACGGAGGATATGCAATAGCAT